>JBCBGJ010000429.1:0-2595 GCA_038526925.1 Pseudomonadota bacterium | reverse complement strand
ATTCTGCAGGTCAGAGCCCGTGCCCGGCTCTGTCATTGCAATCGTACAGACGAGATCACCGCTGGCGAGCTTTGGCAGCAGGCGTTTCTTCTGATCTTCAGAGCCGTAATGAATAATGTAAGGCGCAACGATCGCATTGTGCAGACCGATGCCGAAACCGGCGATTCCTTGCTGCTCCAGCTGTTCGATGATCACGGCGTCATGACGGAAATCACCGCCCGCGCCGCCATATTCTTCCGGCGCAGAGACAAGCAGCAAGCCTTGCTCCGCTGCTTTATACCAGACCTCACGCGGAACCTGACCTGCCTCACGCCAGCTCTCAACGTCAGGTTTCAGCTCTTTCTCAAAGAATTGCCCGACGGCCTCATTAAAGATTTTGATCTCTTCATCTTCACGCCAAGCCGGTGGCGGCAGATCGAGGACATTTTGCATTTTGAGCTCCTGAAAACAGTTTTCGTTTACGTTAGCGTCAATCTATATCGCGCAGTTTGCCATGACTAGTCGTGACGTTGCGCGAAGTAAAAAACCCCGGCGCGATGACCGGGGCTTTACTCGAATTAGAACCGCTCAGCGTCCAGTGCCATGACCAGATCAGCGCCGGTTTTCAGCTTTGCAAGGTGGCTCGCCGCTTCCGGCAGGACGCGGGACACGTAATATTTCCCGGTCGTGATCTTGTCGTCATAGAACGGATCGTCGCCCTTCTTCTCAATCGCGACTTTCGCCATCAGCGCCCACATATAGGTTAGCGCCGTCAGACCGAAGAGTTGCAGGTAATCGGTCGACGCCGCGCCAGCATTGTTAAAGTCGGTCATGCCGTTCTGCATCAGCCATGTCGTGCCATCCTGCAGCTGCGCCTTGGCAGACTTCAGCGCCTCAACAAACGGCTCAAGCTGCTCATCGCCCTCATGCGTGCCGATGAAATCATCCATCTCTGCAAAGAACGCAAACACGGCACGTCCACCATTGGCCGCCAATTTCCGGCCAACCAGATCGAGCGCTTGAATGCCGTTCGTGCCTTCATAGATCAGCGAAATTCGGCAATCGCGAACAAACTGCTCAAGACCCCACTCTTTCGTGAAGCCGGAGCCACCGTGCACTTGCAGGGCTTCATTGGCCATTTTGAACCCGCGATCGGTCAGGAACGCTTTAATGATCGGCGTCATCAGCGCCATGTAGTCATCCGCTTTCTGGCGCGTTTCTTCGTCCGGTGAACGGTGGTGCAGGTCACCAAACAGCGCGGTCCAGTAAGCAAATGCCCGCGCGCCTTCAATGAAGGATTTCTGATCCATCAACATCCGGCGCACGTCCGGGTGGACGATGATGGGATCGGCAGGCTTGTCCGGCGCCTGTACGCCCGTAAGGCTGCGGCTCTGCAGGCGATCATTCGCGAAATCGACCGCGTTCTGATAGGCGATTTCAGCTTGGCTAAGGCCCTGAAGGCCTACGCCAAGGCGCGCTTCGTTCATCATGACGAACATGGTGCGCATGCCTTTATTTTCTTCGCCGACGAGCCAGCCGGTCGCCCCATCATAGTTCATGACGCAGGTCGCATTGCCGTGAATGCCCATCTTCTCTTCCAGACCGCCACAAGACAGCTCATTGCGATCCCCGAGAGAGCCGTCCGCATTGACCATGAATTTCGGCACAACAAAGAGGGAAATTCCTTTGATGCCTTCCGGCGCGCCTTCAATCCGGGCGAGGACGAGGTGGATGATATTGTCCGTTAGGTCCTGCTCACCGCCGGAAATCCAGATTTTGGAACCGGTAATCTTATAAGAGCCATCCGCTTGTGGAACGGCCTTGGTTTTGATCAGGCCGAGATCTGTTCCGCATTGCGGCTCTGTCAGGTTCATGGTGCCGGCCCATTCGCCAGATGCCATTTTCGGCCCGTAAGTCTGCTTCTGCTCGTCTGAACCACCGGCCATCAGCGCTTCATATGCGCCAGAGGTAAGGCCCGGATACATGCCAAACGCCATGTTCGCAGAAGAGGTCATCTCGCTGGTCGCCATGTTCAGAACGTAAGGCAGGTTCTGGCCGCCCATTTCTTCAGGTTTGCCGAGCAGCGGCCAGCCATTCTCAACCAGCTGGTCATAAGCGTCTTTAAACCCGTCTGGCGTTTTCACGCTGCCATCATCATTGCGAACACAACCTTGTTCGTCACCAACACGGTTCAGCGGGAACAGAACGTCTTTCGCAAACTTGCCGCTCTCCTCAAGGATCGCATCGATTGTGTCAGGCGTGGCTTCTTCAAAGCCGGGAAGGTTTGAATAGTTTTGCAGGCGCAGGACATCGTGAAGGATGAACTGCATATCGCGGACAGGGGCGTCATAGCGGGGCATTCAGGAACTCCGATTGGGTATTTTTGTTATTTTGGCTGTAGCGGCCCGCCGCAAATGCGGTAGGCCATTCAACTTTTAGGCGTCATCAAGCTGACGTCGCGCAACCGCGTCATAGGCTTTCAGATTAGCAGCATCGTCTTTGCCGGGGCCGATCCGACCCAGCTGCTCCTCAAGCCATTCGATACCGCGATGAAGCTCTTGCAGCGCCATTTCGATGTCCTCGCGCTGGCTTTCGAGCTCTTTGACTTGGTTCTGG
>JBCBGJ010000428.1:0-2598 GCA_038526925.1 Pseudomonadota bacterium | reverse complement strand
CAGCTGCACTCAGACTATCTGGATTTCGGGCTGAACAAGCCATTCTCAAATCCAGGCACCGTCGAAGTTGCCGGGCATATGGCAGATCTGACCAAAGTTGATGTCGACGCGTTTATCGTTGCCGGTGTCACGGATCACATCACGCCATGGAAAGCGGCCTACCGGACGACTAAGCTTTTGGGCTCCAAGAATATGGAATTCATCCTTTCGAACTCCGGTCACATCCAATCCCTACTCAACCCACCCGTTAATCCAAAAGCAAAGTACTTTCGTAATACGAGTATTGAGGCTACAGCTGATGAATGGGCTGCAGGAGCTGAGGAAGTTGCTGGCTCTTGGTGGACTCGTTGGGCAGAGTGGCTCCATGAACGCGGTGGTGAAATGAAGCCAGCGCCAAAAGAAGGCGGATCAGAGCAGTTCCCACCGCTCTATGACTCGCCGGGGAAATATGTGTTCGACTAAAGGCGACAAGACCTTGGCGCGGCACTGACAGGAAAAGGAGGCCCGAATGGCCACCAGAAAGACTGCCGGCAAAGCGTCACCACGCCTGCCAGAAATTTCGATGGAAACCATTGGCGCCCACACAGTGCGCGTCGGATATTGGCCAGCGGAGATCCCGTCTGGAAAGCGTCCGCTCCTCTTTTTCAATGGCATTGGCGCGAATATGGAACTCGCCTTCGGTCTCGGCGAATGGATCCGAGATCGCGAGATCATTACCTTTGATATGCCAGGCGTTGGCGAGAGCCCGCCAGCCAAATTCCCCTATCGTCCATGGATGATGGCCCGCGTTGCACGCAAACTCTGCGACCAGTTTGGTATGGGCGACGTTGATGTGATGGGCGTTTCCTGGGGCGGCGCCATGGCGCAGCAATACGCCTTCCAGTATCGCAGTTCAGTCGGCAAACTCATCCTCTGCGCGACGACCGCCGGAATGACAATGGTCCCTGGCAAGATCAGCGCGATCTCCAAGATGGCCGATGCGCGCCGATATACTGATCCCGACTATATGCGCGAGAATTTCCAAAAACTGTATGGCGAAGCGGCCGAAGAAGGCGCAGGCGAGCACATCGAGAACCTACGCCCACCGGCTCCGATGGGATATGTCTACCAGCTGACAGCTTTCCTCGGCTGGTCATCCCTCCCGTTCATCCGCTTCCTGCGGATGCCAACCTTGATCATGGCCGGTGACCGGGATGCGATCGTGCCGATGGCCAATGCGCACATCTTGAATTTCGCTTTGCCAAACTCGCGGCTTCATGTGGTCGAAGATGGCGGTCACTTATTCCTGGTCACCCAGGCACAAGAAACCGTGGGCGAAATCACAGGCTTCCTCGATGAGCCTATGGAAGCAATGCAGCCGAAATCCGTTTGGCAACAAGGCTACTCAGCCGCCTGAAAGCGTTACATCGCATACGAAACACATCCTGGTTGACCCCTAGACGATGACGGTCTGGCGCGCATAGAGTTCACCTCCATTGCTGTCGGAGGTCGACTTGCTGCGTTCTGTTTTTTCCGCCTGCGCCCTTGGGGTCTGCGCTTTAATCGCCGCCTGCGCATCATATGAGAGCGCCCCGCAGCGTGCCCAAGTAATATTCGATACAGACTTTGGCGGCGACGCTGACGATCTTGGCGCGATCGCGATGCTTCACTATTATGCCGATCGCGGCGACCTGAACTTGCTCGCAATCGCCAGTTGGTCAAACGAGACCTATGCGCTGCAATCCCTCGCGGCGGTCAACCAGTATTACGGGCGCCCGAAGCTGCAACTTGGCGTGCGCGACACCGAGCCCTGGCGGACAGACTGGAACTATACAAAAATCCTCGCGGACCAATTTCCACACGATCCAGAGGCTGTTCTCGCAGCGCAGCCTGCGGTCATGCTTTACCGCCAATTACTGGCAGACGCGGCGCCGAACTCGGTCACGATCGTCACCGTCGGGCCGCTCGCAAACATTCGAAACCTGCTTCGGTCCGAGCCGGATGCTATCTCGCGTTTGAGCGGCGCAGCGCTGGTGGACGCGAAAGTTGATCGTTTCATCATTATGGGAGGGCAATTCCCAGACGGTGTCACGGCGCATGGCCCTGAATGGAATTTTGATGGCAATATGAAAGGTGTCACCCAAGAGGTGCTGGCAAATGTCCAGCGACCGATCACTTTCAGCGGATATGAAGTCGGCGAAGCCTTGCGTTATGGTGCAGCTTTAAATGAGCATCCCAAGGACACACCGCTTTACGTTGGATACAAGTATTTCAGCGAGCATGCGCCCTGGATGAAACAGGACTATGCCGGCGCGGTACTGGATAATGCGTCGTTTGATCAAACCGCTGTCATGGTCGCTGCGATCGGCGGCGAAGATCGATACTGGACGCTCAGCGAAGCGGGGCGTTTGACTGTCGATGAAGATGGACGTGGAATTTGGTCAGCATCGCCAGCTGGCAATCACCGCTACTTGATCCTGACGGATCAGACGGAAAAGACGATTTCCCACATCGCGGCCGCGATGACGCACTAAATCCGAGGCAGATCTCGCTTAGCGGTGATTGCCAGCTGGCGAGGCTGACCAAATTCCACGTCCATCTTCATCGACAGTCAAACGC
>JBCBGJ010000427.1:0-2602 GCA_038526925.1 Pseudomonadota bacterium | reverse complement strand
AATGGTTACATCGAGTTTCTGAAAACGTTCGCAAGCGGCATAGATGTCGCCAACACGATACGCGAGATGACCAAAATTCCGCGCACCACCATACTCTTCGGGATCCCAATTATAGGTCAACTCAACCATGGGAATGTCCATCTGCGTGGGCAGCGTGCCATCGGGGATGCCGCCGCAGCGCTCGATATCGTCGGGCGACGCGAGAAAGACCAAAGTGAACCGCCCCTCCTCGCTATCGTATCGCATCAGCTCGTTGAGCCCTAAACCCTTACCATAGAATTTCAGCGCGGCGTCAATATCGGTGACGCGCACCATGGCGTGCAAAAACTCAACGCTCATTTGTACTGCTCCTCAAGTCGGCGGATCTCGGACCGTAAAGATGGCGGGCGATTGCGATAGTAGAAAAACGTAACGGCTGCGAGCAGGACGACATTGACGGCCATAATGATGAGAATGGTCAGGAAGTCGCCGAGGATATTGCCGAGATTCTGCTGTCGAACCGTAAGCTGGATATTATCCTCACCCCAATTGTTCATACTTTGGGTCATTCCGTAGAACATCGAAACGATAATCGGGAGCAACAACAGCGCGAATAGCGCCACACCGCACTGATATATCCCAAGGCGGGGGCGCTCGGCATTAGCGAAGCTGCGGACAAACTCATCACGCGGGATACTCGCGCTGATCAGCCCCTTCTCCACATTCGAATCATAGACCTGCTCGCCGAGGTTCGGTGTTTTGATCCACCGCCACGCTAGAACCGCAGCCCAAAGCAAAATCGGCGCGAACATCAAATAGTAGAAGGGCGTAAAATTATCGACGAACATCCGTCCACCTCCCTGTGGTGAACATCTTGGGTGTTTAAACCGCCGTGTGCACCTTTTCATACGTTAGCATGGCGCGTTTGCGCGCCGTACCCCAATGGTAATTATGTAACCTACCATCAGATGCAAGCGCGCGATGGCATGGAATAAGCCAAGCAATCGTATTCGCACCGATCGCGGTGCCCGCTGCACGCGCGGCTTTTTCGTTTCCGGCAACACGCGCCACTTCCCCATAAGTCCATGTATCTCCTGCAGGAATTTCTAAAAGCGCGCGCCAAACCTGGCGCCTAAATGGTGTTCCATAAAGGGCGAGCGGTATCTCGCCGCCATCGCCAAAGACTTTCGCCGCCCACCGCGATGCTTCGGTGTCATCGCGCTGAATATCAGCATTCTTGTAGCGCGCCGCCATGTCAGCAAAGACCTGGTCCTCTTTATAGCCAGGATGCTCGAAGCCGGTCTTAGCGGCGGCGCCATCATCTACAAACCCAAGCCCACAGAGGCCACGCGGTGAGATTAAGAACACGCCCGTTCCAAACGGCGTAGAAGCCTTACCAATCATTAGCCGCGCCCCCTGCCCGGAAGATTTCGCTTCGCCCGGAGACAGTGCTTCGTGCGCAACAAACAGGTCGTGCAGGCGGGAGGGCGATGACATGCCCGTTTCAAACGTCGTGTCGAGAACACTCGCGCCTTGGCGCAGCAAATCTCCAGCTTCGGCATGCGCGAGGCTCGCTTGATACTGTTTCGGGCTAACGCCCGCCCAACGTGTAAACTCTCGTTGGAAATGGCTGGGAGATAGGCCAACCGCCGCGGCGCAGGTCCGAAGGTCTGGCCAGTCGCGCCATGTATCACCAAGGTGCTCTAGCGCATCGGCCATCCGGTCATAGGCAACACACCGCTCGTTCAAAGGCATCAATATCGTCGTCATGAGCATACAATGCCGGTCTCTGTCGCCAGGCGCCACCCGAATCTTGCGCCATGAGATGAGGGATCCAAATGAGAATCGTTCTTGACAATCATTCTCACAAGTTGCAAATGGTTCGCATGATCATTTGCATGTGCCGACGCATTAATGAAAAAGGTGTTCGCGAAGCCATCGACGCTGGCGCGCGGTCTCCAGAAGCAGTGCAGGCACACCATGGCTCCGAGTTTAATTGCGGAAAGTGCCGCTGTGCGATGGGCGAAATGATTGCTGACACCGTCGATTCGCGCGGAACAGAACTCACGCTCATCGCTGCTGAGTAGAATTCTCTACAATTTATCAGAGCTTTAGAACGCGATCAGTCGCCTTCTTCTTCATATCCAACCAAACGAAGCGGCCGGGCTTTGCGGCCCTCTAGCTCCGCCCAACGGACGAGCGCATCCTCGCGGCCATGCGTGATCCAAAGCTCTTCAGGATCGACCTCGCGCACAGTCTCGGTCAGCTCATCCCAATCAGCGTGATCAGAGAGAATCAGTGGAAGTTCCACACCGCGTTGCTTCGCGCGTTGGCGAACGCTCATCCACCCGGAGGCGAAACACGTCACAGGATCCGGAAACCGCCTACCCCATTTATCATTAAAACTCGCCGGCGGCCCAAGTACGATTTCTCCCCGGAACTGTTCGCTTTCACCGCGCTGTCCCTTTTCAAGCGTTGCCGGGCGTAGATCTCCGAGGTTCACGCCGCTCTCTTCATATAGCGTGCAGAGTTTTTCCAAGGCGCCATGAATATAGAGCGGTCGGTCGTAGCCTGCCTCGCGAAGGAGCGCGATGACGCGTTGAGCTTTGCCGAGCGAATAAAC
>JBCBGJ010000426.1:0-2607 GCA_038526925.1 Pseudomonadota bacterium | reverse complement strand
CGACGCCACAAAAAGCAACGCGCCATAGATGATAATTCCAAACAGGCAGGCGAGCGCCACCGACATGAAAAACACCTGGCGATTTGCAACGGCCTCAGCCTGCGTCATCCCAGGCGGGGGCGGGAATTGAATGAACTCTCGGTCGTGATCATCGGTCATGCCGGCTCTCCTGGTGATTGCTTGGGGGTGGTCTGAGCCCGGTGAGCCCGGCCTAGTTCTTTGCTCAAAGCAACACCGTGCCGCTTGCAGACATCCCGCACAGTCTGCGGCTGGCACGATATGCGCTCGGCGATGTCTCGGGCCGTGAACCCAAAGCTAGCTAGGATAAGAATCTGGTCGTGATCATATCTCGGGCGACGCGCCATCACGCGACTCCCGCACATTGACGCTCGGCGCGACCGGCCATAGCTTGCCGGCCATGAAACAGTTGATCTTGATAGGGGCGCTTGTCGCCGGGCCTGCTTGGGCCGAAGAACCGTACGACGTGTACATAGACACCCTGTATGGAGAGCGGGGCTGTGCTTCTGGCGCGGCAGAGCTTTCCGTCCACAACGATGGCGAAGACACCTTGCCAGGCGTGATCGTCGCGGCGTTTATGAAGGGCCAGTCCATCGGATCCAAAGCGCCGCAGACCAACAGCTTTGATGACGCGATATCCGCGCTCCTGGCTCAGTGCGCTAAGGACCCGACCCAGTCGGTTTATGACGCAGTCGTGGGAATGAGCGAGTAGGCTGCAGACGGATTGACGAAATCGGCCACCAGTCATACGTTTCAACGCATGAAGCGCTTTATCATTCTCGCCGTCCTGATCGCACAACCAGCCTGGGCAAATGCCGAACGCGAGGCGAATAAGTTTGCCAAGGATTTGGCGTCGATCTTGGCCGCCGAAAGCTACTGCGGACTTTCCTACGACCCTGAGGCCATCTCCGCGTTGATCGCAGAGCGCGTGGACCCGTCTGTTGTGAGCTTTGCAGGAAATCTTGATTCTCACATCTGGAGAGAGTCTCTCAATGAGGACCCAAGCGCAGGCATGAAGATCGCTCGATGTGCTGCGGTCGAGCAAACCGCGCGACACTTCGGCTTCATAGAATAAGCTACGCATCACGCGGCCCCTTGGTCCTGGGGTGCGTCTGTTAACCTTTCGTTAACCTTTTTTCCGTCCTGGCCTTGAACGAGTTTCGTGGCATTCGCATCTTTTGTGCGATGCCAACCAAACATTTCCTCCGAAACCTCAATGTCGAGGCTTTTGCCCAAAGCGCGCAAGGATACGAACCAAGCCGCCGGGAAAGCTCCATTTCTGACGGCGTTGTCCACAGCGCTGCGTGTTCTGCCAACAGTGTCTGCGATTTTCTCGCGGCCCACCTTGAGTGCGAATGTTCGGATATCCTGCATGTCTGATCACATCGCACATATTGTGCGACCACGCAACAGCACAATTTGGCCCGTGCAACCAAAGGTGGATCGCAACTACTGTGCGGCCATGTCTAAGGCTCCTACCTATCGAGACATTGGGTCTCGCTTACAGCTTCTCAGGGAAGCGTTCAGCGAAATGAACAAAAGCGATTGGGCTGAGCGTCATGGCTTTGCCCAGAGCCAGTATCTTATGTGGGAACGCGGAGCGCGTCGGATAACGGTCGATGAAGCACAAAGACTCGCAGACCAATACGGCTTAACGCTGGACTGGATCTATCGAGGTAGGGTAGACGGCTTGAGCGAGAACGCCAGGAACGTCTTGTCGTCGCAGTAGCCCATGTGATGGACGACGTGGTCTAGCGTGAGGCCCTCCTGATCGGCAATTTCGATCATTCGATCTAACCGTTGATCAACCCTTTTTTCACGCACAACCAGCTACCTCACAAAATGTCTTTTTGAGATAATTTCGACTTTTGTCGTAACAAGGGCAACACTGTGCCGGTATAAGTTTTCGCACTTTTTGTGCGATTAGCTATTGTCACAGCACAAAATGTGCGATACATAGTTTCCAACGCCACACACTGGAGACTGACATGACAACCGGAAGCACCGCCATCGACAACGTTCTGACCCGCCGCGAGCGGTTGGCCGGCACGCCCGCAGCCCCGGCGCTGAGATCGGTCCCGCTGGACAGCCCCGCCCAGCCCGGAGCGGACCGTGCCGCGCAACGCATCACGCCTGGCTCTCTGTTTGTCCGCGCAATGCCGCGTGAACTGTTTCACCGCATGAACAACGTCCCAGGCGCGCAGATGGCGCAGCGTTATGTCGATGACAACGTGCCCTTCCCTGGCTCATGCCACGAAATGGAGTGGTGCCTTGGCGACAGCGCCGACACGCCGATCACGGTCTACGTCAGCATCTCCCACGACAGCTATGCCGAGGAGGGCTGGGACTTTGAGATTGTGGGCGGCTCGAACGATTTCGCTTGGTTTAATGTTCAGTTCCTCAAAGAGCGGGTCAGAGATTGGCAGGACCTCTCCGACCACGCGACCGACTTTGCCCGAGGCGTGATCTACGCCTGAGGCTGGCACCCTGATCAACCCATAAAGCGCGGCTCCCCCCACTGTTTAACCGCGCCACCTGCCGGGCGGACTCTCTCCTCCCAGAGCCTCACTCACGAGGCATCCGCCCGGC
>JBCBGJ010000425.1:0-2608 GCA_038526925.1 Pseudomonadota bacterium | reverse complement strand
GTTCCGGGCGCATGGTTTGTACAGTCATATCGCGGGGGTATCCCTGTCACCGATTCCTATTTGGGAATAAATGAACGTTGTGGGTTAACGCCCGGTTTACCAAACCGCGAATCATCGCGTCGCAAACGGAGAGAAACAGAGCCATGTTGGATGGAATCAAAGTGATCGAGCATGCCACCTATATGGCAGCTCCTGGCGCCGGCGGAATTTTAAGCGATTGGGGCGCTGAAGTGATCAAGATCGAGCCTCCGGGCGGCGACCCTATTCGTAATTTTTTCAGTACAATCGGTACCGACATCCAAGACAATCCGGTTTTTGATTTCGACAATCGCGGCAAGAAATCGATTGCTCTGGATACCCGCACCGAGGACGGACAAAAGATCTTACGGGAATTGGCATCTGACGCGGATGTGTTTTTGACAAATGTACGTCCAGGCGGGTTGAGCCGGTCAGGCTTAGACTATGCGAGCCTCCATGCGATCAATCCAAAACTCGTTTACTGCACGCTGACAGGCTACGGCTTGGAAGGCCCTGATGCGGATAAGCCAGGGTTTGACGTCGCCTCGTTCTGGTCACGCGCGGGCGTTGGCCAGCTAACCGTTCCGAAAGGCCAAGACCCGTTCGCGCTGCGGACCGCTTTCGGTGATCATACGACCAGCATGGCCGCCGCCGCTGGTATTTGCGCGGCGCTGGTGAAGGCGCAACGCACGGGTGAAGGACAGTTGGTAGAAGCCTCTCTCCTCCGCGCCGCTTTGTTCGCATTGGGATCAGATTTCGCGATCCAACTCTTTTTTGGTCGTATCGGATCAACAAAATCTCGGCATGAACAAATCCAACCGCTGATGAATTTCTTCAAGACCAAGGATGAGAGCTGGATTTGCATCGTATCGCGCCAAGGAAACGTGGATTGGGCGCCGTTGTGCCGTGTTATGGACCGTCCCGACCTGATCGAAGACGAACGCTACACCACCGGCAAATCGCGCCGGGCCAATGCTGCAGAGCTTGTTACGGTGATGGACGAAGAGTTCGGGAAATACACGAAGGAAGAGATCGCGAAACGACTTGATGATGAGGCGATAGCCTGGGCACCCGTCCAGACGCTCGCTGAGGTCGCGAAAGACCCTCAAGTGAAAGCTGCGGGCGGCATTACTCAAGTCCCAAGCGCAAGTGGCGATGGTTCAAGCTTCGCGTCGCCAGCGTCCCCCATCCGCTTTCCAGGAACGGATGATGGCCCCAAAGGCGCATCACCGCGCAAGGGCGAGCACTCAAGAGATGTCTTGGCCTCGATCGGCTACGACGAAGAAAAGATCAAAGCGCTCTATGACTCTGGGGTCGTGATCTGATCGTCCTCGGGTGCGAGCGTTTCGAAGACTGTCGCTGCAAAACCATGCCCAAGCCAAGCGCTTGGCAGCAAAATGAGCATTGTAAGGGCGCTCGATAACCCCGCAGAAACGGGCGTCGTCGGCGTTCCTATTACGGCCGCGCTGACGAGCGTACCCAGATAGGTCAAAATCACGACTGGAAGCACCACCAATACGACCATAACCGGCGCAAGTTTCAAGAAGTGCCCTTTCGTCCAGTACCAGGTGCGCAGGACATGCACGCGTCCGCGACATGCGGTCGCGGCAGCAAACGTCATGATGCGGACGGCGAACCAGAATATTCCGAAAAGGGTCGCCAGAAACAAAACGAAGAGCGGCCAGAATGTTCCTCCTTCGCGCATTTGAGCCGTCATATCCGAAATGTTCTCGACATCATCGCTTGAACCCACGCCCAAACTGGCACCGATCAAGGCGAAGAATAAGGTGATCATGCTGGCAGCGATCGCAGCGATTACGATGACCAATATCCAAGCCAAACTGAGCTTCCAGGCGGCGTGGAGTTTCCCTGTATTTGACGGCAATACAGCATGATACATCGACACCGAATATAGACTGTGGGCGAATAACGTCGCAAAGGTCAGCGCACTAAATACCGTAAACCCAGCGCCCCCATCTGGCAGGATGTTCGCCGCCCAAATCAAACCGCCCAGGGCGACAACAAATAGCAAAGCATAAGGCAGCGACGGGAGCGTTAGCCGCCGCGCATAGTCGAGACTTTGTTTGATGATTTGAGAGATGGGGGTCAGGTCGGCCATGCAGGCCTAGCTAAAGACCAAATAGAGTAAGGCAAGCGACAGAATGACCATAGCGGTCCACGTCAACACCATTCCGAGTTGCCGCAGAAGAATAGGTCCACCCCCCATCCCGATGGCATGCATAAGGCGCCCAACCGTGAAGCTGAGCCCGAGGGCATGAATGCTCCAAACTGGGCCTTGCAAGAACGCAAGCGCGAGAAGGCCAATCAACATGGCGGGCGTGTATTCAGACGCATTCCCATGCACGCGTATGGCTTTGGCGAGCTCTTCAGACCCGCCATCGCCCATTGAAATTTTACCGCGAAAGCGGTGAGAGACGACCCGAAAGGCGAGCCATACGAGCATCAAGATGCTCGGCGCGACGATTAAACACTGAAATCGGGGAAGCCATATGAGCGCTCTACATGTCGCTAGTGTTTACATTGCGATCAACATCTTGATGCTCGTATGGCTCGCCTTTTGGGTCGTCTC
>JBCBGJ010000424.1:0-2612 GCA_038526925.1 Pseudomonadota bacterium | reverse complement strand
CCCGCTTCGGCGCGGGCATCCCATCCGACCTTACCCATATCGCGGCTGATCGCATCTGCAATTGCGTCTGCGCGCTTCTTCAATTCTTCCGCATAGGTTTCGAGGATCGTAGTTCGGTCATGCTGGGGGCGCCGTGCCCAATCAATCTGGGCCTTGCTTGCGGACGCGACCGCATCCGTCACCTGAGCTCCGCTTGCAGATTGCCCATCCCAGCTTGTTTCGCCTGTGGCGGGGTTGGTTTTTTCAAACCAATCGTCTGCGCCATCAGACCAATGTCCATCAATGTATACGCTTTTGGCCATACTAACTCCTGAGCCAAATACGGGCTTTGTCGCCGCGCTTTAATTTGAGTTTGTCGAGCGTGTCTTGCGACGTCATGAACCGCTTTTCGCCGATCACTGCACCTTCAATCAGACAGGCGCGATAAGTTTCAAGGTCTGTTCGAGCCGCAATCCCCGTCGATCCCGTTGCTGCGCCGACCTCAAGCTCCATGAGTTTGCTCTCTCTGATAGTACGCAGTTGGTTTTGACTGACTTGCATGATCGGGCCGCCATCAAAAATATCGACGACATTCTCGAAATTGAAGCCTTCCCACTCAAGCAATTTGTACGCTGGAACCCCGTCCACATGACAACGGCCAATCACTTCACGAGCTTCATTCGGCAACAGATCCACATAGATCGGATACTTCGGCATAAGATCGAGAATAAATTGGTTATCGGTCGTTGCTGATAGGTAATCCGCCTCAGTGAAAGACATTTTGAAGAAATAGCGGCCCAAACACTCCCAGAATGGCGTTTCACCATCATTGCTCACCACACCGCGCAGTTCCGCAATGACCTTTTCACCAAACCATTCGGGCTTGCTTCTAATCAGCAGGTAACGCGATTGCGCGAGCAGGCGTCCGACGCCCGCGCCGCGATGCTCTGGGCGTAAGAAGAGCGTGCCAACCTCAGTACAGCCAACGAATTCGTTCGTCAGAATCAGCGCGTCCATATCGAACCGCCGATCGGCCTCTTGGCTGGCCTGAGCGAGGGTTATGATCCGGTAGTTGAAGAAAGGAGATTTGACGCCTACCCCGGCTTTGACGGCGCTGCATCCACCGATCTCTCCGGTTTCAACATTCTCAAGCATCATCAGATACTTGCCATACTCGGGCGTTTCCAACCGCCCAGCAAACGAGTCGACAGACTTCATCAGCTTGCTGCGCAGGATCTCTTCGTCGACTGGGAGCGAGGTAAATCCAGCGCCTGACTCAACAGCCATTGAACGGAGCGCATCATAGTCCGATAGCTCCGCCGGTCGCATTACATAAGGTGAACTCATCCCATCATCGCCTTGATCTTTCGAGCAGAAGTCGCCCGTCCGCCTTTGGGATCACAAGCCACACGAATTCCTTCGGGTTTACGCTAGGATCGACCATACTTGCCTTGGTTTCACGCTTTTAAAAAAACAACAAGCCCCGGATGATCCATCCGGGGCCCGCCACTGTTTTTAAAGCTTATGCTTAGACGTCGCCTTGCAGCTCGCGCAGGGCATCCTCTGCACCGGCCAGACGCTCATCAACGGTCAAACAAGACTCAGGTGCGTTGCCGATAACTTCGAGATCTTTGCAACGCTCTTTCTCTTTCTTGTAGTCGTTCACTTCGTTCTGCGCTTCGAAGAGGACCAGCGCGCGCGCTGTATTGTCTTCTGCTGCCATAAAGTCGACCCAACCGCGGCCACCGCGATTGTTTGCATTCCGGAACGCTTCCCGGGCGCCCGAACGGTCATCGCGCTCGTAGCGAGACTGACCTACCAGAACCCATGCAAGACCGGCATCTGATAATCCGCCTTTATTGATCGCCTGGATCAAGGCGTCTTCAGCTTTACCCCAATCTTGGAGCTCGCTGTAAGACCGACCAAGGCGCTCATACATCTTGCCGTCTGGCGCCATTTGCGCAGCGCGTTCAATCACCGGGATGGCTTTGTCGAACTCGCGCGCCACCTGGTACAGGTTCGCCAGCAGCTCAAGACGCTGATAGTTCGCTGAGATGCGGCCTGCATTCATCTCTTTTTCGAGAATTTTCGCGGCTGCATATGGCACATCAAACGAGTTGTAGAAGTTCACAACACGCATCAACTCGTCTTCGGTTTGAAGAATACCGCCGAGGTACATCGCTTTTTGGACTTCGAACGCTTTGCGATCTTGGCCGCCACGGAAATAGTCACCGGCAATCGCATCCCAAAGACGACGATCAGATGGATCACGTGCGAGCAGCAATTCGAGAAGCTCAGCCTTTTTCGCGAAGTCGCCTGTTTTGTCGTAAAGGAAAATCAGGAAGTCATAGACAGACCGATCGGCATTGGAGCCGTCTGCGGCGAGCACTTTTTCAGCCCATGGCAAGGCATCACCGAAGCGATCCATTTGCTGATACAAAACCGCGAGCGTCCAGCTTTGGTTGCGGTCAGGAACACCGCCCTGCTGCATCCACTTGCCGAAATACTCGAGCGCTTTCTCTTTGTTGTCCGCAGAGAGATAGATCTGAGAAATGTTATAATAGGTCGTCTTCAGCTCGGTTGCGGATCTTTTGACAGCGATTCAACGCGGTTACATTCCAACAACCGAGCTG
>JBCBGJ010000423.1:0-2621 GCA_038526925.1 Pseudomonadota bacterium | reverse complement strand
ACCGAGCTTACCTTCTTACCGCGTATCTTTTTGGAGATTTTGCCGAGCGCAACCATCGCGCGCTCGCTTGAGGCGTCCGACAAGCGCCCTGTCGCCTCGAGCCCTTCTCCGAGCCGCGCTACTTGCGAGTGGGAATCAAGCACAGAAAAAGTATCGCCGCGACGCGCGGCGATCAACAGTCTGCAATTATTCGTCCCCATATCCACCGCCGCATAGAGCGGTGGCTTGCGACCTTTGCGCGATCCGGTCTTCTTGCGTGTAGACCGGGCATCACGCACATTCTCTACAGTCATGTGCTGACCAAATCTTGTAAGTTGAGGAGAGGTGTAGCACACAAAGCACTCTGGAGTCATGGACCGAACGTCATGAAACGCTTTATGCGCTTGTTCGGGGGCAAAAAACCCGAACCGACACAAACGGTTAGCGAGAAGCCGGCACCGCCAGAGCTGCTGAACGCAATTCCTATGCGCCAAGCTAAGTACCAGATCGGCCAGGTTTTAAAGCATAGACTGTTTGATTTTCGCGGCGTCGTGTTCGACGTTGACCCAGTTTTTGCGAATACCGATGAATGGTACGAATCCATTCCGGAAGAAGTTCGCCCTGCTAAGGATCAGCCTTACTATCATCTCTATGCAGAGAATGAGCGTACCCACTATGTGGCCTACGTCTCAGAACAAAACTTGGTTCCAGACGAAGACGAAACCCGTGTGAGCCATCCAGACATCGCCAAGATGTTTGAGCTGACCGAACAAGGCTACGTCTTGAAATCCGCGCAGCGAAAATAGGCGGGTTTTACCGTTTCGGGCGAAGCGTTCGAAAAAGCGGGTATCTGTGCGCAAGCCGCATCGACCTCTAA
Organism: Pseudomonadota bacterium; assembly: GCA_038526925.1. Lineage (GTDB taxonomy): Bacteria > Pseudomonadota > Alphaproteobacteria > Caulobacterales > Hyphomonadaceae > Henriciella. The sequence goes on along the minus strand of JBCBGJ010000423.1, from coordinate 1,765 downwards.
GAGCCTCGGGAATGCTGAAAGATCGATATTGAATCGCCGCGCGTTAGAAATTTGCGGAACCAGACAAATTTCCGCGAGGCCCGGTGCTTCACCAAATAAGAAGTTACCGCTCTTTGGCGCCAACGCCTCCAAGGCCTCAAATCCTCTTGTGATCCATGTTCCATACCACGTACCAACGGTCTCTGCGTCGGCTGCAAACTTCTCCCGGAGATACTTCAAGACGCTGGAATTGTTCAAAGGATGAATGTCACAGGCAACAATGTCAGCGAACGCGCGTGCGCTCAATCGTGCTATCGGATCGGAGGGGAGTAGCGCGGGGTTTGGGATTGTTTCGTCCAGCCACTCAATCAAGGCCATAGATTGCCCGAAGACTTTCCCATCTATTTCAATTGAGGGCACACGCATTTGCGGGTTGATCGCACGATACTCATCGCTGTTCTGAGCGAGGTGATCTGGGTGGAGGCTGACCTCCTCTGTCTCGTACGCAACCCGCTTGAGGTTCAGTGCAATTCGCATCCGATAAGAAGCCGACGAACGCCAATAATCATAGAGCTTGAGCACGTGATAATCTCCTGAATCTCAGTTTTTTCCTCTATGCCTCAAGACAGCAAAGGACTCACTTGCTATATTAGTTGCATGAACAACCATTTTGCGAAACCCGCCCATGCGCGCGAAGATTGGACGATTGACCAAGGTTGGTCAGACTACAGCTCTGAAGAGCATGGCACGTGGGATGTTCTCTACGAAAGACTGATGGACGTCCTACCCAACCGCGCAGCGCCCGAGTTCCTAAATGGGCTGGAAGCCCTGGACCTCCATCGCGGCGGCATTCCGAATTTCGAACGGATCTCTGATGAACTGGAGACCCTGACAGGCTGGCGGGTGGTTGCGGTACCGGGCTTGGTGCCGGATGAGGTCTTCTTCGATCATTTGGCAAATCGCCGTTTTCCAGCCGGAAACTTCATCCGAAAACCCGACCAATTGGACTATATTCAAGAGCCAGACGTTTTCCACGATGTCTTTGGTCATGTTCCGATGCTCACCGATCCAGTGTTTGCAGATTACATGGTGGCATATGGAGAAGGCGGCCTTCGCAGTCTGCGGCATGCGTCGCTTAAAAATCTAGCTGCGCTCTATTGGTACACCGTTGAGTTTGGATTGATTCAGACAGATCAAGGATTACGGATCTATGGCGCTGGTATCGTATCATCTCCAGCAGAGAGCCGCTTCAGTCTTGAGGACCCCTCACCAAACCGCGTCGCGTTCGATCTACAGAGATTGATGAAAACCGACTATCGGATCGACGATTTTCAACAGACGTATTTTGTGATCGACAGCTATGAGCAACTGTTCCGCGCGACCGTAGATACCGACTTCGCACCTTTGTATGCCGATATGCAGGGGCAGTTTAACCTCAAGCCAGATGATATTTTGCCGTCAGACAAAGTGATCACGCGAGGAACGCAAGCCTATGCGAATAAAGGCGGCCGCTTCGCAGCGTAAAATACGCCTCTAAGGAAGCAGCAAACACGCATCGCCGTAGGAGTAGAACCGGTAATCCTCAGCGATCGCGTGCGCATACGCCGCTTGCATGATCTCAGTGCCCATCAGAGCGCAGACGAGCATGAACAAGCTTGATCACTTTGTCTGACGGCAAAATATCATCTGGCTTGAGGTTAAACTGCCCCTGCGAATAAAGGCGGCCGCTTCGCAGCGTAAAATACGCCTCTAAGGAAGCAGCAAACACGCATCGCCGTAGGAGTAG
>JBCBGJ010000422.1:0-2622 GCA_038526925.1 Pseudomonadota bacterium | reverse complement strand
CGCAAACACGACGCCGAGCAGCACCAGAAATGCTCCAGTGACATAAGCCAAGTAAACGGCAGAAGCGGCTGGAATTGGCAGCACTAGCGATCCACCTCACCAAACACGATATCGAGCGACCCAAGGATGGCGGATGTATCGGCCAACTGGTGGCCTTTGCACATGTGATCCATGGCCTGCAGGTGCGCAAAACTCGGCGCGCGTAATTTCACGCGGTATGGGCGGTTAGATCCATCAGAGATGAGGTAAACGCCAAACTCTCCAGCCGGCGCCTCAACCGCTGCGTAGACTTCGCCTTCAGGCACATGGAAGCCTTCAGTGTAGAGTTTGAAATGATGAATAAGCGCTTCCATGCTGTTTTTCATCTCAGCCCGGCGCGGCGGTGACACTTTCGTGCCCTGCGCCAGGACGGGGCCTTTCGGCATATTCTCGATGCACCATTTCATGATGTCGCAAGATACGAGCATCTCTTCCATGCGCACCACGTAACGGTCGTAATTGTCGCCATTCTTACCGATCACAATCGGGAAGACGGAAGATGGAATTTCCGAATAGATTTCGTAGGGCTGGCTACGGCGCAGGTCCCAAGCGAGGCCAGACCCACGGACCATTGGCCCGGAGAATCCAAACTGCATGATCGTTTTCTCATCCACAACGCCGATATCAACGTTGCGCTGCTTGAAGATGCGGTTCTCTGTGATCAGGCTTTCCAAGCGATGCATGATTGCTGGGAACTCTTCGCACCAGGTCATGATATCGTCGATCAGATCTTGAGGCAGGTCCTGATGAACGCCTCCTGGACGGAAATAAGCGGCGTGCAAACGCGCGCCGCAGGCTCGCTCATAGAAGCCCATCAGCTTCTCGCGTTCTTCAAATGCCCAGGTGATCGGCGTTAGAGCGCCAACGTCGAGGATGAACGTTCCAATGTTGAGCAAATGCTCAAGAATGCGGCCCATTTCGCAATAAAGCACACGGATGAAGCTGCCTCGGCGCGGAACATCGAGTCCGATTAGCTTCTCAATTGCCAAACACCAGGCATGCTCCTGGTTCATCGGCGCCGAATAGTGCAGCCGATCGAAGTAAGGCAGACCTTGTAGATAGGTCTTATATTCAAGCAGTTTTTCCGTACCGCGATGCAGAAGGCCGATATGGCAATCGATGCGGTCGACTAGCTCGCCGTCTAGGTCCATCACCATGCGCAGAACGCCGTGCGCCGCTGGGTGTTGCGGACCGAAGTTCAACGTAAAGGTACGGTCTTCCTCCGGCACGGTTTTCATATCATCAGCCATTAGGCGCCCTCCTCTTCGGTGGTCGCTTTTTCATCGCCGGGGATTTCGGAAGTCATGCCCTCCCACGGCGAGAGGAAATCGAAATTGCGATATTCTTGCGTAAGCTGAACCGGCTCATGGACGATACGCTTTTCGAGGTCGTCATAACGAACCTCGGTGAAGCCCGTCAGCGGGAAGTCTTTGCGAAGCGGATATCCTTCAAAGCCATAATCGGTAAGGATACGGCGCATGTCCGGGTGACCGGAGAATACCACGCCATACATATCGAACGCTTCTCGCTCAAACCAATCTGCGCCGCGATGCAGCCCGACAATGCTCGGCACCGGGGTGTCTTCATCGGTCGAGATTTTGACGCGCATACGCTGATTGAGACGCAAGGAAAGAAGGTGATACACGACTTCAAAACGCTGACTGCGCTCAGGATAGTCGACGCCGCAAATGTCGACGACCATTTCAAACATGCACATTGAGTCGCGCTTCAAGAAGTCCAGCAAAGCAACGATCTGGTCGCGCTCGGCATAGAGATTAAGCTCACCAACGCGAACATCGAACTTGCGCACGGCGTCCGGCATCTTGCTCGCGATATGCTCGCCAAGCTCGGTCAGCGCTTCAGTTTGATCTACCATGTTCAACGCCCTCTAGCGATCAATCGAGCCTTCACGGCGGATCTTTTTCTGAAGCTGCAACAATCCATAAACCAGCGCCTCTGCGGTGGGCGGGCAGCCTGGAATGTAGATATCTACGGGCACGATCCGGTCACACCCACGCACCACGCTGTAGCTGTAATGGTAATAACCGCCACCATTTGCGCAGGACCCCATGGATATCACATAACGCGGTTCCGGCATTTGATCGTAAACTTTGCGAAGCGCTGGCGCCATTTTATTTGTCAGCGTACCGGCAACAATCATGACGTCAGACTGGCGTGGCGACCCACGGGGTGCCATGCCGAAGCGTTCAAGGTCGTAGCGCGGATTACCCGCCTGCATCATTTCAATCGCGCAGCACGCCAAGCCGAACGTCATCCACATGAGCGAGCCGGTACGCGCCCAAGTAATGAGGTCATCCGCTTTGGCGGTGAAGAAGCCTTTGTCCGCGAGTTCGTCGGACAGACCGGCATAGAATGGGTCATCCGGACGGACGTCAAAACCGCCTTCGATACCAGCGCGGCCGCTGCTCAATACATAAGGTTTGAATTCCCCTGACATCGCTCGAGAACTCCTAGTGCCACTCAAGTGCGCCGCGGCGCCACTCGTAAATGAAGCCAATCGTCAACACGCCGAGGAAGATCACCATAGACCAAAATCCGAAAACGCCGATCGCCCCTAAGCTG
>JBCBGJ010000421.1:0-2625 GCA_038526925.1 Pseudomonadota bacterium | reverse complement strand
CGTCGCCCTGGCTGCGGATTTGCCGGGTGCAGCGGTTCTGAAAGTTGCATCGCCCGATGTGTCACACAAAAGCGAGGTTGATGGGGTCCGCGTCAACATCGAAGGCCCAAATGCCGTGAAGGAGGCTTTTCGCAACATTCAGGCCAAACTGGCGATGGCGCGGCCGGATGCAACTTTTTCCGGCGTAACTGTTGAAGAGTTCATCTCGCTGCCCGACAGCCGCGAACTGCTTGTTGGCGTAACCAGAGACCCAATCTTCGGTCTGACGATCACATTTGGTGCGGGTGGGACGCTGGTCGAGTTAATTGACGATACCAGCACCGCCCTTTTGCCTCTGACCAGAGACCGCGCGCTGCGCCTGATCGAGAGAACCAAGGCGGCGGCGCTTCTTGGCGACTACCGCAACATGGCGGCCGTTGATATCAACAGACTTGTCGACGTGCTTATCGGGGTCTCCGATCTGTCAATGCAGATCCCCAATCTCGAAGAGATGGATATCAACCCTCTTTTCGCCGCGCCCGAAGGCATTGTTGCCGTCGATGCCCGGATCAGAATTGGGTAAATAATTCCGCTTCACGAAGAGAAACCATAAAGATCCATCACACTTCAGGAGGCCTCGAAACGGTAGGTTATGTGCATGAAAAAGCTCGCTGATTACGAACACAGGGAAGTGCAACGCATCGCAAAGAAGCTGACGGATGGCTTGCAAACACCGCGCGAAAAACTCGAGCGCCTTTTTCACTATGTCCGCGATGACATCACTTTTGGCTTCCCTCCAGAGGGAGACTTCGTGGCGGCGTCGGAGACGATTAGACGCGGATACGGCCAGTACAACACCAAGGCGACCCTGCTTTTGGCCTTGTGCAAGGCATGCGGCATCCCCGCTCGCATCCACTTTTCGTTGATCAAAAAGGATATCCAAAAGGGGTTTTTCACCGGCTTGGCGTATTGGTTGATGCCAAACGAGATCTCCCACTCCTGGATTGAAGTAGAGGTCGAGGGTAAGTGGCGGCGTACGGACACGTTCATAAACAATATTGTACTTTTCAACGCCGCGAAGGACGAATTGAAACGACGTGGGTGGACAAGTGGGCTTTCGCTGGCGCTTTCAAATGGCGACGTCAGCCCCGATCTCAACCTCGATGAAGAGGCCTTCCAACAAATGGCGGCGGTGACCAATGATCACGGAGCGTGGGATGATCCTGCCGATTTCTATGCAAGTGATAGGTATCGCAATCGGCCTGATTTCTTAAGGCTGTTGGCCTACCGCGCTTTGATAGGCTCCGTAAACGCCCGTGTAAAAACACTCCGAAACAGAGGGGCCGATTAGCGCGGACGCCTTTGAAGGTGGGCTTGGAGGCACTTGGCATTTTTCTTTTACAGGATTGATGTTTGTCAAAACGGGTCAGTCGCCGGTGGGGCAGAACACGTTCAGGAGGTGAAAGAACCACAGTATTGCGCGTGACTGCGCTCTTTTTTGTGAAGGAGAGCAGGTCTACCCAAGCCCTCCACAATGCCGAATAGGGTCGCCTGTTACACGGCGACCACCTTTCGCTGTCACAAAACAAAAAATACCCAAAGTTGCCGTTTGGCCCACCCGGCAGTTACTATGATCGCGATAAGCGTTGGCTTTTGATGGTTCCAGAGCAGGCCGTAAGGTCAACGTTACGCAGGTCGCAGCAGCCTTGAAGGCTGCACGAGCCGAGCGAAAAGAAAGGATTTTGCGCTGATGCGTACCCGACTGATCATTGTCCTGATCGCCGTTCTCGGCGCGGGCTACTACGCGTTCACGCTATGGCAGGGCCAGCAAAACCAGCTGCCCGCCTACATTGCATCCGGAAATGGCCAGATAGAAGCTGTTCAGGTCGATATCGCAGCGCGGACGGGAGGCCGGGTGGCCGAAGTCACTGTGCGCGAAGGGGACATGGTCGCCGTAGGAGATGTGCTGGTCCGCATGGATACCAGCCAGTTAGAGGCGCAAAGAGCGCGGGCCGAGGCTGATATTGCCCGCGCCGAAAGCAATGCCGCCGCAGCCGCCGCGCAAGTCGCCCAAGGTGAAGCGCGTTTGATCTTTGCGGAACAGGAACTTAGCCGCACGCAAGCCCTGTTGGAGCGGAATGTCGCCACGCAAGAGCAGTTGGATGCGCGCATCAGCGAAATGCGTGTGGCAGAAGCAAATTTGGCATCAGCCCAAGCGTCCGAGATCGCCCAACTGCGAAGCGTCGACGCGGCCCGCGCACAACTGCGCGAAATAACCACACTTATCGAGGATTCAGAGCTGGTTTCTACGGTGCAGGGTCGTGTCCTTTACCGACTTTCAGAGCCTGGTGAGGTTATCGGGTCAGGGGCGACCGCCCTTGTTTTGGTGGACCTGAGCGATGTCTACATGGAGTTCTTTCTCCCCTCGACCCAGGCCCATCAGGTCGCCATTGGCAGCGAAGCCCGGATTGTCCTCGACATATTTGATTTTGCCGCCCCAGCGACCATCAGCTTCGTATCGCCGCAATCCCAGTTCACGCCCCGCGCGGTTGAAGTCCGCGCCGAGCGCGAGAACCTGATGTTTCGCGTGCGTGCGCGCGTCCCACAAGAGTTGGTGCAGGCGCGGATCGAACGGGTTCTCACGGG
>JBCBGJ010000420.1:0-2631 GCA_038526925.1 Pseudomonadota bacterium | reverse complement strand
CGTCTGGACTTATCTCGCGTAGGCTGATCTCCGGGAGCAGGGCGTCAACATCGTCGTCTAAACTGATGCCGTTTGCTACGCGATCGGTGAGCCAGTCCCGAGCAATCTGGAGGTCGTCACGGGCGGCGAGAACGTGAACACCCCGGCTGTTGTCTTCAACCCCAATCCCGACGCTGAGTTTAACTATTCCGGAGGTGGATATCAGGTCGCACAAGCTGCAATCGAAGCTCATTCGGGACAAGCTTTTGAAATAACAATGGCGAACTATGTCCTCACGCCATCCAACATGACTGCGAGCACATTTGTTCAAAAGACACCAGGAACGAACGAGCCCGGCGTGGCAAAGGCGCATGATCGAGCAGGAAGCGAAATTGAAGGCGGCTGGAATGTTTACCCTGAGCATGCAGCTGCAGGACTTTGGACGACACCGTCTGAGTATGTGAATTTCGTCTACACGCTCATGAATCCTGAAGATACCGATGAGGGTGTCGCCATATCGAGCGCTGTTGCTGCCGAGGTGTTGACCCCGGTCTCTGATGGTTATGGCTTGGGCATCGGGATTGAGGACATAGACGGCCGAACGCGCTGGCGCCACGGCGGCGCAAATCGCGGCTACCGTAGTTTCTTCTTGGCGTTTCCCGATACCCAGGAAGTCTTTGTCATGATGACCAATTCCGCAAACGGATCGACCATTGGCAATGAGATTATTCGCTCCGCGGGCGCGATCTACGGATGGCCAGGCAACGATGCGAAAACCGTGACTCGTGCGGACCTAACAGAAGAAGCGTTGGCCAAATTCGTCGGCGCCTACGCACTTCCCAACTCGAGCCAACCATACGCCTCTCTCGCCGTCGGTGATGGTGTTCTGGTCGGAACGCAAACTGGTGGAGGTGAATTTACACTCGTACCACTCTCTGAGTCTGACTTCATCGATCCAGACGATGGGCAAGAGATCACATTCAGCGAAGAAGATGGCGAGATGCTCCTCAATGCTGGCGGTACGATTTTGACACGAGTTGCAGCAGACTAGATCTCTCATCCTTCAGATCTAAAGCACCTCAGTATATTCATTATCCGAATTCTAATTCTCAAATTCGAGCCATTATCTACAAAATCACAAACAACTACATCTGATCCATCGTGCCCCATAGTGTGGCGCTAAAGACAATGGAGCTGTTATGCCCTTCGATCACTTACAGCGGGCGCGCGAAGTGTCCCGCCCGTCCCGAAACGACATGCTGATGCGTGCGCCCTCTGCCACAAGGTTTTGGCTCGAGAATGACCATCTCTTTAAGGACGCTTGGGTTCAGTGGGATCAAGCCTCTCCGAATGGCGACTTGTTACGCGCTGAGGAGATCTTTTCCGAACCTCTGCGACGCGCAATTGCGCAAGCCTGGGACGACCCGAGCAGCGAAGCCGCCGTCAAAGATCTATGGGAGGAAGTTCTGCCTGGCGTTTTTCAGGCGCAGTTCTTTGATCCCGAACAGATCGCAAAGCTACGTGCATATTTTGATCGTGTCACAGACGCGGATATTCCGCTGAGACCTCCTTACGGTATTGCACTCAATCGCGGCGGTGCGATGTTGGATGAACGTTCTCCTGGGTATCTTGCCGCGCCGAGCTTTCAAGCTTTCTATCGAGATATCATGAACACCTATATGCGGCCGGTCGCACGCCTGCTTTTCCCAGAAACTTTCGGGTATGACGGGCAAACCTTCGGCTTTTCTATTCGCTATCAGCCCGACCAGGACACATCTTTGCAGCCGCATACTGATGCATCTTCGGTAACGCTGAACATCAACATGAACCTGCCGAACGAAACGTTCGAGGGGTCAGAATTGAACTTTTACGACAAAGCGTCTGGCGAGGTGAAACAGTGGAGCTTCCAGCCCGGCATTGCCGTAATCCATCGCGGCAGCGTTCCCCATGCGGCGCAACCTATCACAGGCGGTGAACGATCTAACCTAGTCCTTTGGCTCTATGGTGACGGCGGTAGAACACCTGCTGCACAGGTTGCTGATCAAAGCGTAAGCGCTGAAGAGCGTTGGACTGTTCCAAACGTCAGACCTGATAGCTTCGCGCCCTTCTAAATAAGCTCAACTGAGGAGGCCTTGGCGCCCACCGGCAAATTCCGGTGGGCGTTTTTTTCATGGCGAAAGAAAATGCTCCGCCAGACATGTCGAGCGGAGCACTTGTTAAGTTCAGTCTCGGTTCAATTATTGAATATCTTGAACGTTCATGACCAGTGAATTCCAATTGCGCTGGTTCTCAATGTCGTGCTCGAGGCCTTGTTCGTCCGCAATCGTGAATCGCTTAAGCGCAGGCGTTTTGCTGGTCGCTTGATAGAGCCAATAGGCTTCAGCCTTAAGGGCTTCGTCAATCGGTTTGTCGATCGACTCATAGACCATTTGCTTACAAGCATTGATCGAGTCTGCCGGGAATTTCGCGATGCGTTTTGCGAGCGTGTCGACATATTCATCAATCTCGTCAGCATTCAATGCGCGATTAATCGTTCCCATCATTTCGGCCTCATCGGCATCGAAGTCCCGCGCACTGAGGATGATCTCGAGTGCTCGGCCCAGTCCGGTTTGACGTGCCATTCGAGACGCCCCTCCACCGCAAGGCAGAATG
>JBCBGJ010000419.1:0-2655 GCA_038526925.1 Pseudomonadota bacterium | reverse complement strand
TTCAAGTCCTGCCGGGCCTACCATTCCCCATCATTTTTTGTTTCCTTTCAAAAGCATAGGCGAAGGTTCGCCACGCTTTTTTGAGAGGTTCACCACTTTCTGTTGCGGAATTGTTCTTTCAGACAGTTTGTCGAATGCTTGATCTGCCAAGTGTTCCCGGTCGGCAGCATCGGTATAGCGTTGGACTTCGGCTAGTGTTTTGTGGCCGGTCACAGAGGCGATTTCCTTAGCTGAGGACCCCGCCTCGGCAAGGCGACGGGCGATCGCTTTCCGCAAACCATGCGCCGAGCATTCGGGCAGAGCCGCCGCATCGCACCAGCGCCTCATAAGGTTGCCGAGACCGTTTGGTGATCTCGACCGCCCGTCCTTTGTCTCCAAGAACGTCAGCGCATCGGGTGAGCAATTGGAAATTGCGGCGGCGAGCGCGGGCATGATCCGAATAGAGATAAGATCACCGCCCTGCCCTGCGGTCTTGCGGCGGCGATACTCGATCCGGTCGCCTTTGATGTTTTGCCAACCCAAGGCAACGGCATCGACTTTCGCCGCGCCGGTCCAGAGCATCAGCGTCATTGCAAGGTGCGGAAGGGTGCCTTCCGCATGGGCCTCGTAAAACTGGTCAATCTCATGCTCTGCCCATGTGTGGTATCCACCTGGCTTCGTCTTGTAAGGTTTCACTGCGAGGACCGGATTGTCCGAACGCCATCCTATCGCAATCGCGTGGTTCATGAGTTGTTGCAATTGCTTCCGAAGATTATTGGCTGCCGCGGGTGTGTCCGCCTTTTCAGCAAGGACCTTGCGAACGTCCTGCGGCCTCATATCCGCCGCAAGCTTGTGACCGTGCTTTGTTAGAAAGGGTTCAAGTATCAGCTTGGCATTATGCTGAGTTCCAGACGTGCAAGCGCGGAATTCCGGCGATTTGTATCGTTCTACCGCGAGAGCGCGCATGGTTCCCGGCTTAACACGGCTCTTACCCGCTTCGCGTGGGGCGTTCAGTCTAGCGACTGCATCGGCGTATCTTCTTACAAATTCTTCGGTCCCATAGCTCGCACCGAGTTCGATCGACACGCCTTTGCGGCGGACCCGCCAACGCAGGCGACCATGTCGATCCGTGTAGCTCTTGGCGAGTGGATACTGTCGGTCGCTCTTCTTGCTCACGCTTCGTCCCAAGTGTTCGCCTGAGTCGTCGCCGAAGCCTTACGCACGATAATTGAGACCTCGCCGGTTGGTTTGCGGCAAATTTCCCAGTCAGTGATTCCGGCGTCTTGCATCGACTTCGTGACACGATCAAGGTCCGATTTTGGGAAAAGGGCTGGACGGTTTGCCATTAGTCCAGCCCCTCGCGAATGTCGTCAAGAGGCAATGCAAGAGCATCTGCAATTTGCTCCCAAATTCCATTTAGTCGCATTGCAATGAATGGTGAGCCACCAAAGGCGTCAGGTAGGTGCATTTCCATCGCCTGCAGCGCAGACTGGTTTTCATCTTGGAAATGTGGATCAGCGTCTGAAACAACTAAGAAGTCAGCGGCATCACCATCGTCGCCAGAATACTGTGCGATCGCGATCCATGTTTGCCCCTGCTTAAATGCTGGGCCGGGCAGCCGTTCCCCCCACTTACCACTTGTGCCGGGCATTCCACCCACCCCCGACCATACAACGCTTTCAGCTATCGTATATGCGCGTTCGACCTCCACACCGCAGTCGATTGCACGTAAAGCGATCGCGCCTTGTAGAATTGCATAGATCGAGAGTTGAAGTTTCTGTCCACGTCCCCAACCATTCGGACGCGCGTGTTCCAGCCGCTGAGGGTTGTCTGCATCAGCCAGAAACTTGATCTTTCCGCCGTACAGATGCTGTTTCCAGCGCTCTGCGTTAGGTCCCATAGCTTTGAACGCCAGTTCGATCGGGAATGTTTCTGAATAATAGGTCAAGCCGCCTCCGTAAAAGACTATATTAACAGTGTGCTTTTAGATCAATCCTATATATACTAGACTGAAAGGGTGTTGCGGATTTTTCGCGGATAAACGGTTCGGAGTTCGCTAGCGTTAAGACAACGCTAACGAACCGCTTTCATCCGGCGCGCTGCCCGGCAGCCACAGCCGCGCCGATTTGCTGACCCACTTGCGCGCGGGACGCCTTGAAGGAATGCACATCCTGCGTCTGGATATAGACATTGACAGGGGCGCGATCCGAACTGCCGCAAGCGCTATGGGCGCGAGTGACCTTCACTTGCTCGCCTTGCGACAAGCGCACGGATGCGAAGTTGCGGTCAACGCCAGCCCGGCCGCCAACGGTCAGGGTGCCGCCTTGGTCAAGGCCCGGAATAAGACCCGAGACGACAGACCCAAGGCCACCCAAAAGGCTAGACCCAAGACCACCCAACAAACCACCACCACCACCGCCGCCGCCAGACAGGCCGCCAAGCGATTGAGAAAGGCCGTTCGCCATTTGACCAAAGACGTTGGAAACGATTTGGTCTGAGTAGCTTTTGCCGATATCCAGCAAGGACCCCATAAAGGATTTCCAAGTCAAGGTCCCGGACGATGCAAGCGAACTGATCGAGGACCCTACGTCATTCATCAGACCCTTGAAGGAGTCATTGACGCTCCCCGTCGCATCATCGGTCGGCTTGACCATATTGCCTTGCAGATAGCCGAAG
>JBCBGJ010000418.1:0-2655 GCA_038526925.1 Pseudomonadota bacterium | reverse complement strand
GGCAGCGGCTAAAACATTGACCGCGATGGGATTGAAAACGGCATCAAACACCAACTTGGTGCGCGCATACCGTCGAAGACGCCATCCTAATCAAGAACTATTGTGAGGCGAATGACGTTGCATCCTTCCTAGTCGTGACAAACGCGTTTCATCTCGCGCGCACCAAGTTGGTGTTTGATGCCGTTTTCAATCCCATCGCGGTCAATGTTTTAGCCGCTGCCGACCCCGAGAATATTGGTGACTCAGAGTTCGCGCACGAGACGGACGCCATAGGGCGACTGAGGACTCAAGGGGGCGTTCTATGGGATGTTAAACCTATCCGCTCATCCCTGAGGCCAGGTAGATAGACCTCTAGACAGCACTTTTGTAGAACAGTCGAAACCGCCTAAACCAATGCTCCCGGAAACACCGGCTCTTCGTCGCCGGTTTTCCATTGGGCGAATTTCGGCATGATTTGCTTAAAGCGCGCGCTCTCTAAATGGCCTTCGAGCCAAGATTGGAGGTTCGGAAGGTCGAGGGCGTCGAACCAGGTGCGGTCCGTGTTCGCGAATTGGCGAATGAATGGAAAAATCGCTATGTCCGCGTGGCTGACCCGGTTGCCGAAAAGCTGCGCGCGGCCCGCGAGTTGGGCGTTGAGCTTCTCCAGAAATCTGAGCCCAAGCGCGCGTTGCTCCTCGCGGTCTACGCCTTCGGCTTCGTAGCGATTGGGGTATTTGTAGCGGTCGAGCGCGCGTTTAAACGGGCCATCGCTCTCGGCAATCAGGGCGTCCATGTCGGCGCGGCTACCTTGCTCAGGCGCGAGCCAATCCTCGGGATCATTCTGCGCCAGAGCCCAGGCCATGACGTCTAGGCTTTCTTCGATCACGGTCCCATCGGTTTCGACAATCACAGGCACTGTGGCTTTGGGTGAGGCCTCCAGCATTTCTGCTGGTTTGTCGCGCAGAACCACTTCTCGGAGCCGGCATTCAATCCCGGCTGCGGCAATCGCCATACGGGCGCGCATCGCATAGGGGCAGCGGCGAAAGGAATAGAGAATAGGCCGGTTTGCGCTCACGCAGAGACTTTCTTTCTTGGCGTCATAACAACTTCATCGCCAATATGGGTCTCACCGCGTTCTTTGGCGAGCCGAACTTGCTTTTGTCGCTCGCGCAGGGCGGCCATTTTTTCGTCGGTGAAGGTGCCGTAGCAGCGGGGGCAGGAGACACCGTCTTCAAAATGAGGGTGCGCGCGGTCCTCGGCGCTGACCGGGTGACGGCAGGCATGACAGAGTTGATAGTCACCGACTTCGAGCCCGTGCCCGACGCTGACGCGCTCATCAAAGACGAAGCACTCGCCTTCCCACAAGCTCTCATCGCGCGGCACAGTTTCGAGATATTTCAAGATCCCGCCTTGCAGGTGGAAGACGTCTTCAATGCCGAGCGATTTGACGTATGAGGTCGATTTCTCGCAGCGGATGCCGCCAGTGCAGAACATTGCGATCTTCGGCGTGCGGCCTTGTTCGGCAAGCTCTGCGCGGAAGGTCTCGAACCATTCCGGGAACTGGCGGAAGGATTCTGTCTCTGGGTCGACCGCGCCCTGGAAGGTGCCGAGTGCGACCTCGTAATCATTGCGCGTGTCGATGACGACTGTGTCCGGATCGCTGATCAGATCGTTCCAGTCTTGCGGCTTCACATAGGACCCAACGAGACAGGTTGGATCGGTCCCCGGCACGCCCATCGTGACGATCTCATTTTTCAGGCGTACTTTCAGACGGAGGAAGGGCATTGTCTCCGCGTGGCTATCTTTCCAGTCTAGCTCGGCGCATCCTGGCAGAGCGCAAATCGCCTTCAGCGCCTCATCCATCGCCTCTGGCGTCGCCGCAATGGTTCCGTTCACGCCTTCAGTTGCGAGCAGGATCGTACCCTTCACGCCAAGCTCTGAGAGGCGCTCCAGCAATGGCGCCCGCAACGCTTCGGGATTTTCGAAACGGACGAATTTATACAGGGCGGTGACGCGGATCTTTGACATGGCTGCGGCTTATGCCAGAAGCGGGCCGGTCAGAAAAGTAAGGGTTTCACCTAGGTTTGCCTTGCCTTTGCCAAATTCGGCGCCTAGAGACGCGCTCTCTGCCAACCTGATCAATAAGAGGAGGGGTGCATGCAGACTATGATCGCAAACCGTAACCCCGTTTCTTTCTCATAGGGGTCATATTCGGTTTTTTTGCCACGATGAGCGGCGGAGTTTTATCCAGTTTCTAGGAGCGGGTCTGTAGGAAGGCGTATGCCTTTCAAAGATTTGCGACACTGAAAATGGATAAAAGACCGGTGCTCAGTGTGGATCATTCGTGCCTCAGTCATCTGACCTGCAGTCATTTTCGTCAAAGTACTTGATCGGGATCACCCCGATCAGCGCACTTTTCCTCAATGCCTTTGGTCATCTGCCTGTCATCGCAACAAAAAAACCGAAAATGACCCCCGGATCAGGACCCTTTTCCAATGGGCAATTCTAATGCGGGCCACCTCTGTGGCTCATTGCACGCGCGTTTTCGCGCTCCATTCATTTCAATTCAGCCGGATGGGCTGGCAGGAGGTCTTCATGCGTGAGGACATGTTTAAAGTCATTGTTGAGCGTCCGCGCTGGGGCAGCCGTCACGGTGTGCGCTCAAAGCTGCGCTAT
>JBCBGJ010000417.1:0-2669 GCA_038526925.1 Pseudomonadota bacterium | reverse complement strand
ATCAGCGGTCTTTTTCGAATAGTGTAGGAAGTCGCCGGTGCGCAGATCGACCATGCCGCCAAAGCGCTGCCCAGACGCAGCAGGCCAATAGAGCGGCGCGCAATCAAGCTGCAGCTGATCCTGGATCTGATCGAGCAGCTCGAGAGGGTCGAGCGCTTCACGGTCCATCTTGTTGATGAACGTGACAATGGGAATGTCGCGCAATCGGCAGACTTCGAAGAGTTTCAGCGTCTGCGGCTCGATGCCTTTGGCAGCGTCGAGCACCATGATCGCGCAATCGGCCGCGGTCAGGGTGCGATATGTGTCTTCAGAGAAGTCTTCGTGGCCCGGCGTATCGAGCAGGTTGTAGACATTGCCGCGAAACTCAAACGTCATCACAGACGCGCTGACCGAGATGCCGCGATCCCGCTCAATCTTCATCCAGTCTGAGGTGGTCCGGCGCCGCTCGCCGCGCGCCGCGACCTCGCCCGCCATCCGGATCGCTCCGCCCGCAAGAAGCAAGTTTTCGGTCAGCGTCGTTTTACCCGCATCCGGGTGTGAAATGATCGCAAACGTCCGGCGGCGATCGGCCTGTTCTGACAATGACATGGACATGCTTATTTCGCCTCGAAACTCATCTCAGCGCGATCTAGGCGGTTTTGACGGCGGCTTCAACGCGTGCGTCTGCGGAAACCCTAAAAGCTAAACTCGTCTTAGGCCCGGACACGCTCGTCTTGATCGTTCGCAGCGCCGCGCAGATAGGTTTCCAGCACAAGCGGAGGAATGTCTCGCAGTCGAGGCTCAACACCTCCAGATGCCGTTGGCTTCAAGATCAGGCTGTTCGCGCCCGTCTTAGCAATGATCAATGCCGCGATATCTAGGAACAAAACACTGTCTGGGTCAGTCTCAACCGCGAGGAGATCTTTGTGGCAGGTCGCCGCAAATTCGACGGCATCATGCGCACGCATCTGACGCGGGTCCCCGCATCCGATCGTCCGCCAACGTTCGAGCAAGTGCGCCTCCGGCGCGTTCACCTCAATCACCTTGTCATTTAGTAGAAACAACATGGCCAGTCCCCTGAATGTCAGGCCCATGTCGGTGATTTGGGGTTAATTTAGCGTTACCGAATTGTTTTATGATGGCTTTTCGACAGGTTCTGTCAGGAAATGGCGGGCTTCCCGGTCTTCAATTTCAATCACCCAGAGGTCCCGGTCTCGGGTTCGAACGCGCTGAATGTAAGCATCTGCGCTGGCCTCATCTGGCCCAACGCTTTGACTTTCGAGATCCACAAAGACCCGAGTCCCCTCCATCGACGTTCGCGGAACGTAAACCCGCGCGCCGCCCTGCAGGTCGGCTATTTTCAAGACAACGTCGCCGCGTTCCTCATCGCCTCGTTGCAGCACAAACGCAGACGCGCCATCAAGCTGAGCCCGTCTGACCAAAGCATCGACCCAAAGTTTTGTCGGCAAACGTTCCTCAAACATAAGTCCGCCTCCGTCGCGGCATCGCTTTTGCATTCGAATGACATATTAGCATTTCATTTACCTTGATGGATCGTCCTTCGATGAACAAGATTGTCTTCTGCAACGCGCTCGCCTTCCTGGCTATACCCGCTTTGTGGAACACGCCGTTCGCGGCGACGACTGTGCTCGAAGCGCCGATTCAGACCGGCGAAATCTCATGGTCACTTCTCGTCTTCGTGGGCACAGCCATCATTGGAGCCATCGCCGCAATCATTTGGGAAATGAAGTCAGACTAGGCTGTTTAAAAGCCTACTCAGCGGCCCGCTTTTGCCCTGCCGATAGGGCTGGTAGTGTCACAATAACATGCGTTCCCTCACCCGGCATGGTCTCAATCCGAACCTGACCGCCTTGAAGCTCAGTGAGGCGCTGTACCATCGCCAATCCTAGTCCTGTACCGGCGCGGCCTTTGGCGTTTCTGCCTTGCGCGAATGGTTTGGCAATCCGCGCGAGATCATCCGCGTCCATCCCTGCGCCCGTATCGCGGACGCTCAAGACACAGAGGCCGTTTTTCTCGAAAGCGTGAAGCGCAACCGTGTCACCGCGCGAGGAGTACTTTATCGCATTCGACACCAAATTATCCCAAATTCGGCGAACAGCGCCCGCATCGGCCAGAGCCATGACCTCCCCGTCGGACTTGAGTTTCAAGTTTACTCCCGAAAGCTCAGCGATGCCATTCGATTGCCGAAAAACACTATCTCCGCTGGCTGCAATATCGAGCGGTGCGATGTCTAACTCATATGTCCCCGCTTCTGCTTTTGCGTATCCGAGAATGTCTTCGATCAGACGCATGAGCGTGTCCCCGCTCTCGCGTATGAGAGACGGGTAATCTTTATAAGCCTCCGGCATCGGGCCGCGTATCTCGGCGTCCATAATGTCTGCGAACCCGATAATACCATTGAGCGGACTCTTCAGGTCATGCCCCAAGCTCGCAAAGAACTGGGTGCGCTCCTGAACCTCGTCCGACGTCCCATTTTCGCTCGCAGTCGCCGGCAAAAACAGGACCAACTCACCGGTTGAGTTTGGCAAACGAAGAACAGAAAATTTACCCGCAGAAAATGACATTACGGACGTGGGTGATTCGCTAAGTTCCGGCAAAAGGTCTTCGAGAATCCGACCTGTCTTCATACCTGGGATCAGATTGGAGCGCCCAGAATGGCCTCGAATGCG
>JBCBGJ010000416.1:0-2672 GCA_038526925.1 Pseudomonadota bacterium | reverse complement strand
CAACTTATGGATCTGGGGCTGATGGAGCCCGGTCAGTGGTTTTGACTGGGCCGATGCGGATTGCCAAGGATGGTCAGAGTTTGCCGACGTCGTCGGCTGACAGTTGTCAGCCAAGGCCACCAAACATGGCCCCGGCTGATGTCGTACCGGTCAAGACTTTTGCGCCAGGAACCGCTCCAACACGAACTCGATACGGCGGTTGGCTTCGCGACCGCGGGTCGTTCCGTTGGACGCAATCGGACGCGCTTCGCCGAAGCCGCGGCTGACAAGCCGGTTGGACGGGACGCCAGCTTTGGTCAGGTATTGAACCACCGAATCTGCACGCTGTTGGGACAGATACAAGTTAAACTCATCCGGTCCGACGCTGTCGGTGTGACCAGCAATCTGAACCACCATATTCGGACATTTGCCGATGATCTTTGCCACATCCTCCAACAGAGGCGTGCTATCCGGCGTGAGTTCCGAAGAGCCGGGCAGAAAATTCACGTTCCCGCTTTGGGAGATGATTTCGAAGCGCCCCTCGCACGCGACGCGGTCATACCGGTCGGCGGGTTCCAGCGCCGTATCTGTCCCCACGGACGCAACGACAGGCCGATTTGCGGTCTGCGAATTGCGGTCGAAGACAAGGTGGAACAGAACAGATGTCGCTGGCACGATGGAGACTTCTGCAGCCTCTTGCAGCTTGTCCCGCCCCGCCATCAATCCGAAATCGGCCAGCTGCAAGATGACCGGTTCTTCGGGCACGATCGACACCCGATTGTTGTCCATCATCGTCACGATGACATTCGCCTGCAGGGCCTTTTTGAACCCATGCAAGTCCAACGTGAAATCTAGGGGCATGGTGACGCTCCCCTGGTCTTCGATGCCGTCGAAGGCGCGTTCATCCAACTGCGCGGTCACGGTCGCTTTGGGGTGAAGGAAGGTCTCAAACAACAGGAAACGCATCCGCACGTTCCGCAGGTCAACTGAGGTATCAATGCTGTCCAGCGACACTTCGAACGAAGCAGCCCCGCTGGGGTCAATGGCGCCCCCAAACGTCGCGAACGAAGACGACTCCATGACGGAACCTTTCTTCACGGAGATGAAGTGAAGGTTTGATCCGCTTTCGGAAAGCGTCCACCCCCCTTCAAAGGGTGATTGCGCGTGGGCGGACAGCCCGACTTGGGCGAAGAAGAGCGCGGACAGAGCGACAGACTTCAGGGACATACAACATCTCCAATTACATTCCCCGATCACATACGATCAAATTTTGGTTATATTATGATTGATTTTTCTCATCATTGTCCCGAAGCCGCCATTGAATCGCGCGACTCTTCGGACAGCGTGTCGGCCAGTCAAATGATAATCAGTGTCAGTACGAGGCAATAATGAGCAAACAGTTTAAAATGCGGGGCCGTCTCGTCTTCGGGTTCCTCATCTGCGCAACAATGCCCGCTCCATTGCTTGCGGAGGATAGTCTGGAAACGATTATGTGGAAGATCGTGGTAGAGACAAACGACCTCGACACTGTTGACTCCTTTATCGAGAAATTCCCCCTCAGCGCAAATATCGGCGCGGCCCGTGAGATGGCCAAAGACCTTCGGGAGCAGAGGGAGGCCCTGGCGCTGGAGGATGACATCTTTGACCTTCTCGGAGACGTCGCCTACGACCGGCCGCTCGCCTTCGGGAGCGAGAGGATCATGGGAAAAACTCTGGCAGAAATCACGGACTCCGCCCCCGCCTACCCCCCAATTGAAGGGCTTCCGGCGGAGGTCTGGAAGGACAAAAGCTGCGGCTCCTGCCATGAGTGGACACGCGAAAACCTGTGCAGGCAGGCCGGAACCTATATCTCTCAGGACCCTGAAAGATATCAGAATAAGCCCCATCCCTTTGGCGGGATGCTCAAGATCAACTTGAGAAACTGGGCGCAGAACGACTGCAATTGACGCGTGTCAATTGCGGCCCAGAGGCAAGCCAGCGCGACCGTGTGTCCCGCAGGTTTTGCCGGTGCTCTGTGACGCCATCTTGATGAACGGGACATTCCGCAAATCGGCAGCACGGGCGTCTCATAATGCCCCCGCTGACATAAGCACGGCGGCGTGTACGCGACAAACAACCCGACAAAGCAGAGCGTAGATTAGGAAATAATACTGGGCGCGCCCTTTCTTTGCGCCCCTTCAATGCACAATCCATGGGTTTCCAGCCTTCATTCCGTCCGATCCTGACCACGAAACTGTGGAAGGGTCTTTGTAGGGCGAAGAGGCATGCCCAGTTAAGAGGAATAGAATAATGGTATTCAGTGAACTCGGTCAAATTGAAGAATACGTAAGATATATTCATCTTGGGCTTCTCGCCCTCTGCGCATGGCTGGTGATTACCGCTGATCTAACGGCAGCAAAATCCGTCTTTCGGCCATTGACTAATAAGGATTTTGGGAACCTTCATCGCAAGCATACCGTCCTCTCTTGGAGTCTTTGCCTCCTTTGGCTGACGGGCGCGTTTATCATTTGGAACACGACGAAGTTCCAAGTCTCGGAATTCTCGCCGAAGCTGGTTGCGAAACTCATTGTCGTCTCCATCCTTACGCTGAACGCATGCATCATTGGGCGCCTGGCCCTGCCTTTTATGGAACGCAACAAGGACAAGACGCTTGGCCAGTTGCCCTTCTATATCCGGGAACGGATCGCAATCTG
>JBCBGJ010000415.1:0-2672 GCA_038526925.1 Pseudomonadota bacterium | reverse complement strand
CAATCGTATTTGAATCGTGATCGGTTGAGACAACAGAATACCTCGACCCAGGCCTTGCATCCAATCGTCTTACCTGTTGCGAGAAAACGAGCACGTCGCCTTTGCCGTAGTTTTCTGCTCGGTCCTTCTCAGCGCGCCCGAGCGGCTTCGGTCTTAAGACCGTGCGGTCTATATCTTCGCCTTTGATTACACCTTCGTTCCGCAGAGTTTGTCTGACGTCTTCATGAAAGAGCGCGCGCAATTGGTGAGTAGGAAATACAACTAGTGTTTGGGATCGTTCCTCTGGAGAGAGCGCTTTCCATTCATTCGCTACCGTGGTTGCGATATCTTGCAGCTGACCCAACCGCCCCTCACGATCCCTCGCCTTCTGAAGCCCAAGGTCTGTGAATGCATCAATGCGCGTCCAAGCGCTGACAGCATTGCTCAATCGCGTTCGCACGTCCCGGGCTCCAGCGATTGGACGATACCCGTCTGCTTCTTCGCCGCCCTTTGTAATACCCACCAGATGTTCGATTGCTTCGCGCAGATCCGGATTAGTTTGGCGCACAATGTCAGAGAGGGTCACCGAGTATCGATGGTTTAACTTGGAAATGAGATCAGGAACATTTCCGGCTGGTATGGCGGGAAGTTGATCTCGGTCCCCTTGAGCAACAAAGCCTCGCACACCTAGTTTTTCGGCAATTGCCATCGCCGCTTCCATGTCCGCATTCCCGGCAAAGGATGCTTCATCGAACAGAATGATGGTGTTTTCCCAAGCCTGTTTGTCTTCACCGGCAGGCAAGACGTCATGGTGAAAGAAGTTCGTGAAACGCGCGAGGAATGACGCAGTTGTACGCGCCTCTATACCTTGGGCACCGATTTCTTTGGTTGCTGATTTGGTGTTAGCTATGCCGTACAAACGAACGCCATCTCCGTTGATTTTCGGATCATCCAAAATGGTGTTGGCTGCGCGAATGGCGGTTGTTTTACCTGTGCCTGCAAAGCCCTGAACCGATACAAACCTATCCGGCGATGACGTCAGAGCGCGCACGAGATCTCTTTGACCTGTTGTCAGCGCATGAGAGCTTTTCTCATATTTCTGTATTGCGTTTTCCGCAGCAACTACGCTCAGCAGTGGCGTGCCCTGCCCTTTGCCGCTACGAACGAACGTATTGATGCGTTCTTCGCGTTCGAGTTCCAGTCCGGTCGCCGTGTAGAGCGATTTACGGTCTCGCCCAACACTCAAGACGCCCTCTCGCACTAAATCTCGCGCCGCATCAATCACGTGATCACGTCCGACACCAGGCAAACCGTTTTTGAGACCAGATATGATCGTGGGTAAGATGACTTCGTGAAGGGTAAACGCCGCCTGGCGTTCCGAAACCCGCCGGATTTGATATCCGAGTTCATGACGCGCTGCGAGGCGTTCCAAAGGATACTCCTGTGGCGGCTCGAACGCATCACGAGCATCAGCAGTTCTCCTCAAGGTCGGCGAAGGAAGCGACGCGGTTGCCGAGCCGTGGCGTCCTTGAACATGCTCATTCAGTTTCCCCCACATAGTCCGCAATAGCTCACCAGCTCCCCGGACGATGCGATCGAGAATACGATTCGATGTCTCGGGTCGTTCTGCTGTTGGTTGAAGCGGTTCAGAATCCTGTTTTTTGGTCAGGTGGCGCTCAATAAAAGCTGGTAGCCGACCATCAACTTCAGAAGCGATCGCACGTTTTTCGGGGAGTTGGTTATGAGGAATAAGCGCTCGAATTTTGTCGGGTCCAAATCCCTTATGCTCAGCTATCGCTCTCGCCTGTTCGAGCAACAGATCAGTCTCATCCGACTTAATATCTCGCGTGGCTCGAACCACCGCGACTTCGCCTTGGCGTGTCGCAACACCGAGCCGGTCAATTTCAGCTCGCACCTCATCCCGGCGCGTCGAGAGCGCCTCCGTCACCTCATGGAGTTGCGCCGGAGCGCTCTGCAAGATGGCCATACCGTTATCGTCGAGACCGACCTGGTAGCCATCACGTTTGGCCGTATGAGCAAACTGAGCGTGCACATACTAGCCGATAAGTTTTGCATGCTTGTAGGCGTGCTGAAGATCCACCGCGCGCAGTTTTCCATCTTTGGTTACGCCAATCGCCGACGCCACCATATGGACATGTATAGAAGGCTCGTTGTTACGGTTCGCATCATGGAGGAATGCGCCGCCAATCAGTTTGGCACCAACGACCTCCTGGGTCCGACCTCTTGTCGTTTGGCGATAGGTCGCAAATCGTTCGACATAGTCGAACGCTTTCTGAGCCGCGTTCTGCCAATGCGTAGAAAGGCGCTTATCACCCCCAAGCGTGATCAATACCGAGGCCCATTTTGGCGCTGAGATGGTCATATCCCAACCTTTTCGAACACCCGACAAAACCTTTTGAGGTGCTTCGCCATCTCGCGAGACCTCGCCATTCATCAGTTGGGTGAATTTCTCCGGATCGATTTCTCCGACATAGCCGATCTCTTCAGCACCCTTGCCGACCCATCTCGACGGCGCTTGCCCGCCAAGATAGTAATTCGCCTGAGTGCCATAATATCCACCGGCGTCGTCGCCTTTGACCTGAACAATGTTGAACATCAGAGCCCCGCATCGTCTGGATCGAGAGCGATATCGATCTGGTCGCGCCGCACACCATCTCGCATTCGACGCGCGG
>JBCBGJ010000414.1:0-2683 GCA_038526925.1 Pseudomonadota bacterium | reverse complement strand
GGTCACGAAGCCAGCTCAGATGGCTTTCTTCGAGTTGGTCGAAAGCAGCTCCATCAATCGAGATCATCTCTTCCCGCTTGTTTTCAACTAGCCACCGGTCATGGTTGCCTCGAATAGAAGGCAAAGCATGCGCCAGAAGCAGTTCAGCCGTTTCACGCGCAGCCATTGGGCCACTCAGATGATCCCCAAGATTAACGACGCTTTTGATGCCCAGAGCCGAGATGTCCCGAAGGACAGCCTCAAGTGCATCAGAGTTGCTGTGAATATCGGCTATTACGGCGAAACGCTCGGCATCAAAGTCTTTCATTTGAGCAGCCTAGCAAGACCCTAGCTGGTTTGCAGCCATATTCCTGATACTTCTGGACCTCTTCCAGTTCCCGCTTAACGTATCATCATGTCGTCTGAGATTTTCATGACCACTTTTGTCGCTGGTATGCTTTACGTGCTGATCCCCGGCCCGGCAACGCTTGCTGCGCTGAGCCTATCGGCGACAGATGGGCGTGCGGCTTGCGTTCAATTCCTGGGATGTCATCTTGTCGGCGACCTGATGTGGTCAGCGGCGGCGATCTTTGCCATCATTGGCGTATCTCAACTTGGACCAGCGCTTTTTGATGCGCTTGGGCTGATCTGCGGCCTCTACCTGATCTACCTCGGCATCAAGGCACTACGTGGTAGCGGTGCGGGAACGGCGCACTTCATTGCGAACCCATGGCGATCCGGCTTCCTGTTTGGGCTGACCAACCCGAAAGCCTATCCATTCGCCTTGGCGATGTTCACCGCCGTGTTCTCGCGCTTCGACGAAGCAATGTCGCTCGCGAATGTGCTGCCTTTGGTAGCTTCCGCGTTCTGCGGCTTTCTCATTGCTACGGCCTGCGTTGTTCTTTGGACTGGTCTGCAGATCACGCGTAGCATCTTTCTGCGATACGGCCTTTGGATCACACGAGCGACCGGACTCGTCTTCATTGCATTCGGTGCAAAGTCGATCTCTGATGGAAGCAACGGCTTTCTCGGTAGAGCAACAACTTAGACCCTTTTGGCCGTTGGAAAATCCGTCATTCGCCGCAACCTAACGAATGAACAAGTTGCGCTCTTCACGGCCATAAAATGCAACGCAGCATCACCTTGGTCGAGGGGTTCCGGGGCTACACGAGCGGTTTCGAGCTGCCGTTGGCCACCGGTCTCCTCTGCCACGGTGCGGTCGTCGAACCTGCCGTTCGCTGCAAATGCAAAATCTAGTGTTGATCGGACTCACAGTCTGCGGGACAAAGCGCCAGTTCGCTGCGGCTGCGCCAAGGTCTGCTTTGAGAAACTATACGGTCGAAAACGGTCATATTCGCAGGTGAAATAAACCCATAGGTTTGACTCCTTGGCCTCAGCCGTCTCGATACCCTTCGGCCAACAAAAAACGCCGGATGCCGGGATCGGTGCTGAGACCGGCCGCGCGAGCCGCAGCCTTTCGAGCGGCGGCTTCCTGACCAGATAGCCAAAGAATACGGGCGCGCGATGCCCACCAAGGCTGATAGGTCTCGGCATCAATGATTGCATCGAGTTGCGAAAGCGCGGCAGCTGCATCGCCACTTTCTGCGATTGCGACGGCACGCGCTACAAGCACACCGGTGGTTGGTGCGAACTGCGCCAGCGCGTCGTAAAGATGCGCCAGCGGGCCGGCCAAACGTTCGCCGGTAATGCACTGTTGTGCGTGAAGCGACTGGATCGCGGCTTCCGTTTGAAACCGTCCCGGCTTTGCCGCTTGGGCTGCTTTGCGAAGCGCATCTTCGGCCTCGACCACGATGTCGTGAGACCACAAAGCCACATCCTGGTCGCGCAGCGCGATGAATGCGCCATCGGGGCCTCGCCGCGCTGCCCGCCGCGCCTCGCAGTGGAGCATCATTGCCAGAAGGCCGAGTGTTTCGGGCTGATCTGGCGCAAGCTGCGCTGTCAGGCGCGCCAGCCAGATCGCCTCGTCTGCGAGGCCGGCAAGTTTTGGGTCGGCCCCTGCCACATCATCCCAGGCAGTCCCATAGGCGGCATAAATTGCGGACAGTACCGCTGACAACCGCTCGGGAATATCATCCGCCTCGGGAATCGCGAACGCTATTCCAGCGTCGCGGATGCGGCGCTTGGCGCGAACCAGCCGCTGCCCCATAGAGGTGGGCGCGACAAGGAAGCTCGCAGCGATCCGAGTGGCGTCTAGGCCCAGGATTGTTTGCAGCATCAGCGGCGCCTGCGCATCCGCTGCGATTGCCGGATGGGTGCAGGCAAACATCAATTTCAGCCGGTCGTCGCCGAAGTCGTTCGAAGCTGGATCGTTGCGTTCATCTTCAAGCAATTGGACCATCGCGGCGTTACGTTCGACTGTTTGCCGCCGAGCGGTTGCGTGCCCGGCACTGCGCCGCGCGACGGTCAGCAGCCAGCCGACTGGGTTGGAAGGCACGCCATCGCGCGGCCACTGCACGATTGCCGCAGCGAACGCGTCGGCCAGAGCGTCCTCGGCGGCAGCGATGTCACGCGTGCGCGAAGATAGGATCGCGAGCAGCTTGCCGTAGGCCTCGCGCGCTGCGAGCGTCGCTTGCGCGTCGGCCTCACGTCGAGCGTCGTCGATCACGAGCCAGACGGCGGCGGCAGTACAGGACGGACCTCGACCGACCCGGCAGATGCGCATGGGACCCTGGCGGCCCATTCG
>JBCBGJ010000413.1:0-2684 GCA_038526925.1 Pseudomonadota bacterium | reverse complement strand
GTGAGTTCACCATTCACGAAGCTTGAGCCAGCTCGAATGAAATTCTGGAAACATTGGTCTCGACATCATCGCCTATGACCCATCAAGCTTCCTGACAGATGGCACTTACGCGCTTGATAAAGCGGTATTTGATACTGAGTGGGTCATAGGCGATGATGTCGAGACCAATGTTTCCAGAATTCGTGGTGCCGACAATGCTGCTGCTTGGAATTGTGAGTTCACCATTCACGAAGCTTGAGCCAGCTCGAATGAAATTCTCATTGGAGTCGAAATTCTTCTCACGGTCTGTGAACAGAACGCCTGCTTTAACGCCAGAGATAAATTCGCCGCCAATCTCATATTCCGCTTCAAGGCGAAGCTGATTGAGTTCGTCCTCAATTTTGGGCTCTTTCAAGAACCCGACTTGTCCCCAACCACCTGGATCGGTGAGAACTACCACGCCGGGATCGGTGTAATCGAGACCAGCAGCAATGCCGTACTCGCCATCATCATCGAACCCGAACCCAAGCGTGTCCGTTGGGCCTGAACCTGCGAAACCCGTACCGGCATAGGACTCATAATCGATGTCGTTACGGTCAAGCGTAGAACGCGCATAGTCTCCGGTCACTTTCAATCGATCTGAAACTTGGTAGGAGCTGTTTAAACCAATTGCGAAGATTTCAGCCGTATTCCCTTCGGTATCGGTCCGCAGGAACGTCGTGACATTGTTGTAGACTGCGGCATCAGCGAAACCAGTCGTCCCCGCAGTTCCTTGGAACTGTGCTGAAGACCATGATGCGATCGGTGTCTCAACACCGCGGAAAATACCAGCATCTTCAGTATCGGTGTAGAACGCATCGATCGTTGTCTGCCAGCGATCGTTCGGCTCAAACTGCAGTGCGCCCGCAACTGACGTGCGCTCAAACTCGCGAGAGACAACACCAGTCCGTGGGTTGTCTGACGGATAAACCAATCCAGTCGCAGGATCGATAGAGGTTTGACCGCTATTCGTTTTCAACTCACGAGAGGTAAATTGCGTTGGATTCGATTGGATTGTACCCGCAAGCGACCAACCAATTGTACCATTCTCGTTTTGGTCAATATAGGATCCGAACAGGCGATAGCCGTCTTCATCGAAGTCTGGGTTCGGCTGATCATTGTCATTGAAGACGTACTTCCCCGAGAAGTTCAGCTTCCGCTCTGTGTAATCGAGCGGGCGTACGGTGCGCAGATCAATCGCGCCAGCGATACCCGTGGCGGCGAGCGTTGCGTCAGGTGTCTTATAGACGACGCCTTGGGCGACTAATTCAGATGGGAACTGGTCAAACTCGACGCCGCGATTGTTTCCGGCAGACACAACTTCGCGGCCATTCCAGAGCGCGAGTGAGAAATCCGGGCCAAGGCCGCGAATGGAGATCTGTTGAGATCGGCCACGCACACGTTGCGCGGTCACACCTGGCAGACGCGCAAGAGAGTCTGCGATTGAGAGGTCTGGAAGTTTCCCGATATCCTCCGCCGAGATCGCTTCGACAATCGACGTCGCGTTCTTCTTGGCGTTCAATGAATTTTGGATCGAACCGCGGATACCGGTCACGGTGACGACATCAAGCGTTGCTTGTTCGTCCTCTGCGTCTTCCGATGTCTCTTGAGCGTAAACGGGCGCACTGGCGACCAGTGCTAGAGCAGCCGTTCCAAGCAGCCAGCTCTTCTTATTCACGAATGTTGTTTTCAATTGTTCCTCCCTAAACCTTGCACGCAGGAAATGTGGCACTCCACCACTTTCTGACTCGTTCTCTCTATTGCAAATTTATGAAAACGCCAACCCCTTTCGCATACATGCCATGCGGTTTGGCGGGAGGATCGTGACCAAAATGCATCATTTACCGCTGAGAACGCTACCAGTTCAGCGAATTAAGTGCCTACTGATCGATCAAAACCGTGAAAAGAATCGAAAATTTGCGCTCAGCAAAACGCTGCAAAATTTTGCAAAGAACTGCAAATCTATGAAAAAACACTCGCCTTGCGAGTGTTAGTCGGCCCCGCAAGACGCGCGTACGATCAATTCCGCGGGGATCCGGTCATCATCCGGCCCTCTCTGCCCAGACGAATCGAGCAGTTTTGAGACGAGGACCCGGCCTGCTTTACTCGTATCTTGATCAATCGTGCTCAAAGGAACTTCCGCATAAACGCCGAACGGCACATTATCATAACCAACGACAGCAACATCGTCCGGCACCGACAGGCCGGCCCGGCGAATGGCTTGAATGGCACCCAAGGCAATGAGGTCACTGGCCGCAAAGACCGCATCAAAGTCAGCCTTTTCAGCGATTAGCGTCTCGACCACGGCGCGAGCCGACGCGACCTGAAAGTGCGCCGGAACAACCAGACGGTCCTCATACGGCAACCCAGCCAATTCCAATCCTTCGCGATAGCCGCGCATCCGTTGACCAATCTCGGGGGCGTCCGAATCCCCCAAAAAGATGATCTTCTTCCGCCCAAGCCGCGCAAGGTGAGACGTCGCACGGCGTCCGCCCGCGATATTATCGCTGCCGACTGAACAATAGGATTGCTCTGGTAGAGAGGCACCCCAAACCACAAATCGGTCCTCGACCTCTGCCAAACGATTGAAAGCCTCGTGCAAGGTAGATTGGCCGAGAAAGATCACGCCATCGGAGCGGCTCGTCGACATCGCCGTCGCCAACTCA
>JBCBGJ010000412.1:0-2694 GCA_038526925.1 Pseudomonadota bacterium | reverse complement strand
CGTTCGGGTGACCGCATTGGCGCTCGCGAAGGGACCGAAATAGTCACCGCGGTCCTTTTTCGATCCGCGATATTTCAAAACCTGAGGCGCGTCATGGTCCCGGCGTATCAAGATGTACGGGAACGATTTGTCGTCCCGGAGTAGGATATTGTAGCGCGGTTTTAGCGATTTGATCAGGCTTGCCTCGAGCAACAGTGCCTCGGTTTCCGTTTCCGTAACCACGAACTCCATACGCGCCGTAGCCATGATCATCGCGGCGATGCGCTGTGTTTGGCCGCCAATGCGGGTATAGGAGGCCACGCGCGCCTTAAGGCTTTTCGCCTTTCCAACGTACAAAACCGTGTCATCGTCGCCGAACATACGATACACGCCCGGCTTCGCGGGAAGCCGGGTGAGATTGTCTTTAATGATATCGACGCCGCGCAGCCGCGGTTGGGAATCAGTCGGACTAGGCATAGCGCATATTTAGGCGCCTAAGGCCGAGTCGCCTAGATCCGAAAAATACCGCTATAGCTTCCGCCGCCATTCTCGATCAAAGCGCCGCCGCCGATCAAGACCGTTCCAAGCAGCAAAACCGCGCCTGCAAATTGACGGCCCAAGCTACCCGGATTGTATTTCCGGCGGGCGCGCGCGACGATCACATAGATCAGAAACAGAATGAACGCACACAAATAGAGCGTGCGCTCTTCAACGCTTAGGTCGCTGAAATGGGTGCTAATTTCTCCAAAATAGAACCTGACTTCGATCAGAAACTGATCGATCGCTCGCTTATACAGATCCGAACTCGCACTAAGTGCATAAAACATGGCCTTAATCCTTGGCCCCCAGGCCCGGGGACTCATAATCTAAATGGGTCACAACATTGCTAATCACATCGTTCAAATTTCAATGATTGGATTCGCGGCTCAGACGCTTGCACGCGAGGCGATAGCGGCTTAAACGAGCGGCTCCCATTTGGAGACCAGAGCCATGACAAGCCATTCTTTTTTGAGCGACGCCGTCAACCGTGTGGCCCCTTCGGCGACGATTGCGGTCACTACGAAAGCCGCTGAACTAAAGGCTGCGGGAGAGAATGTGATTGGCCTCGGCGCGGGTGAGCCAGACTTCGATACGCCGGACCATATCAAAGCGGCGGCCATCCAGGCGATCAATGAGGGCAAAACCAAATATACGCCGGCCGATGGGCTTCCGGCGCTGAAAGAAGCGATCTGCGCGAAGTTCAAACGTGACAACGATTTAACCTATACACCGGCTCAGGTTCATGTCGCGCCCGGTGGAAAGCCGGTCATTTACAATGCGCTTGTGTCAACATTGAACGAAGGCGATGAAGTGATCGTCCCAGCGCCGTATTGGGTCTCGTATCCCGAAATGGTGAAGCTGTGCGGCGGGACGCCGATTGTTGTCTCGTGCGGTCCAAATGCGAAATACAAGCTGACACCGGAAGCTTTGGAAGCGGCGATCACGCCGCGTACGAAGTGGCTGGTGCTGAACTCCCCGTCTAACCCGACCGGGGCGGCTTATACGCGCGATGAGTTGAAAGCGCTTGGGGCTGTTTTGATGCGCCACCCTCAGGTCTGGGTTTTGACCGACGATATGTATGAGCACTTGGTCTATGATGGGTTCGAGTATGCGACCATCGCTCAAGTTGAACCGGGCCTTTATGACCGGACGCTGACAATGAACGGTGTCTCCAAAGCCTATGCGATGACCGGATGGCGGATTGGTTTCGCGGCGGGCCCAGAAGAATTGATCAAAACGATGCGCAAAGTCATCAGCCAAACGACGTCTAATCCAAGCTCGATCTCGCAATATGCTGCGATCGCTGCGCTGAATGGCGACCATAGCTTTTTGGCTGAGCGCAATGAGGTCTTCCGCCAACGCCGTGATATGGTCGTCGCGGAACTGAACAAAGCAGACGGTCTAACCTGCGGCACACCCGAGGGTGCGTTTTATGTCTATCCATCTTGCGCGGGCGCCATTGGGAAGACGGCACCTTCTGGAAAGCGCATTGAAACGGACACCGATTTTGCGGCGGAACTCTTGGAACAAGAGAAAGTCGCAGTGGTGATGGGGGAAGCTTTCGGGCTCTCACCAGCGTTCCGCGTGTCTTATGCAACCTCGACCGAAGCGTTGCAGGACGCCATGGCTCGCATTCAGCGTTTCTGCGCCAGTTTGACTTAGTCGAATCCCAACAAGTCTCTAATTGTAGAGATGGGATGATTGGTCTGGGGTTTCGAACAGGCGATAACAGCTTCGACCAGAGCCTTTGGCATCATATAAAGCGAGATCGGCATATTTCATAAGCGTGCCTGAATCGCCTGCGTGAAGCGGCGCGCAAGCAACGCCAACTGACGCGGAACAGTGAAGCTCGGTTCCGCCAATCTTGTAGGGTCGCGATAATGCTGTGACGAGCCGCGAAGCCATCAAACATGCATCCATCGGGTTGGGCGTGTTGCGGGTGACCACGACAAACTCATCTCCGCCTAACCGGGCGGCCCAATCGTCGCTGCGAATGGTTTTTCGAATGCGCTTGGCGACCATATTCAGCAAGGCATCGCCCGCTTGGTGACCAAACGAGTCATTGATCGCTTTAAAATTATCCAGATCGATGGCGAGCATGGCGACATTGTCGTCTTCTTCGCTCTTCTCGATGTCTTTTTCGATACGGGCTTGGAACGCATAGCGATTGGCGAG
>JBCBGJ010000411.1:2344-2702 GCA_038526925.1 Pseudomonadota bacterium | reverse complement strand
TCATCGCCGGTCATAAGACCATAATGATCCTGCATCTCAATCGCTGAGTTACAGATGTCCTGCAGCTGATTGGCTGTGATGATCTTTCCGATGGAGTTTTCAGGGCCGGGTGTTTGACCTTTAGAAAGCGCTGTTTGTGTGCGCAGCTTGGTTAATTTGTAGCCTTGGGCCGCGACATACCAATCCGCAAGATTATCGCGGAAAGCGCTGTCGCTAATCGTACCAGCATCTTTCGCGTAAGACATAATCTCGGACCAATCTGGTCCCGGTGATCCACCGACCGCCAGACGCTCGTTCATCAGTGTCACAATCGCAACTTTCCAACCCTGACCGACCTCGCCGAGGCGGTCGCTATCGG
>JBCBGJ010000411.1:0-2334 GCA_038526925.1 Pseudomonadota bacterium | reverse complement strand
CGTCTGTGAAATAGACTTCGTTAAACTCGCGGCCACCAGATGCCTGGTGGATTGGGCGGGCTTCGACGCCTTGCTGCTTCATGTCCACGATGAACATGGTCAGGCCCTTATGCTTCGCAGCTTTTGGATCGGTCCGGACGAGCAAGATACCATAATCAGAATAGTGCGCGCCTGAGGTCCAGACCTTCTGGCCATTGATGACCCACTCATCGCCATCTTTGACTGCTCGGGTTTTCAAGCCCGCGACGTCAGATCCCGCAGACGGCTCTGAGAAAAGCTGGCACCAAATCTCTTCGCCCAGCAGGGCCTTTTGTACGTAGCGTTTCTTATGCTCATCAGAGCCAAATGCGATAACGGTTGGGATACACATGCCGAGGCCGATCGTGAACGGGCCGGTCGGCGCGTCAAACTTGCCCTCTTCCTGGCCCCAAATTACCTGCTGCATCGGCGTACCGCCGCGGCCGCCCATTTCTTTTGGCCATGTGATTTTAGCGTAGCCCGCTTTCGCTTTTGTCGCCTGCCAAGATTTGGCTTGCTTCATGAACTCGTCCCCAGAGACGCGCTGGCGGAGCGGTTTGGCGCCTTTTGGCTCCAAGTGCTTTTCTAGGAAGCTTCTTGCCTCAGTGCGGAATTCGGCTTCTTCGGCTGTATCGTTGAAATCCATTTGTCTTTCTCCGTTCCTTAAGCCGCGTTCTTCATTTCAAGCGCGCGGACCAATTTCTCTTTCCAAACCTTCGGGGCACCAGCTTGCACCGCGAGCAATTTGGCTCTGCGATAGAACAAGTGACAATCCACTTCCCAAGTAAAGCCCATACCACCATGGGTTTGGATATTCTCTTTTGACGCGTACCAATAAGCTTCACTTGCCGCTAAACGAGCGGCCGCCGCGGCTTCAGGAAGCTCTGATGCATCCGTCGACAGCGCCCAAGCGCCATAATAGCAGTTCGAGCGCGCCACTTCGTTTTTGACGTACATGTCCGCGAGCTTGTGCTTGATCGCCTGATTGCCGCCAATTGGACGGCCAAACGCGTAGCGCTCTTTGGCATAGTCGGTTGCCATTTCCAGACAGCGCGTCGCGCCGCCCAGCTGTTCAAAGGCCAACAGCACCGCCGCGCGGTTCATGATCGCGTCATGCATTTCACCGCCTGCGCCAGCTTCGCCAAGGCGTTCACCAGCTGCGCCATCAAACTTAATTTCGACATGGCTGCGCGTTGGCTCCAGCGTTTTTACCGGGGTGCGCGTGACGCCTGCGCCATTCAGGTCAACTAAGACGAGGCTTGAACCACTGCCTTCTTTGGCGAGCACAATCGCATGGGTTGCGACGTCGCCATCTGTGACCGGGATTTTGGTGCCAGACAGCTTGCTGCCATCGAACGTGACTGACAGTTTTGCTGGATCAGGATTGCCCGGGCCTTCGCTGGCCGCATAGCAGCCGATCACGTCGCCGCCGGCGACGCCCGGAAGAACCGCGCCTTTTTGCGCATCACTTCCGGCAATCATCAGACCTTCAGCAAAAAAGTAGACCGTGCTTGCAAACGGTACCGGCGCCAGAGCGCGGCCCATCTCTTCTGCGAGGACACAAAGCTCAAGCGAGCCAAGCCCTAGGCCGCCATGCTCTTCTGGGATCGCTGTGCCGAGCCAGCCCATCTCTTTCACTTTCGTCCACACACCTTCATGATGCGATTTATCATCGTCATTCAGAACTTCGCGCACATGTTGCGTGGTGCATTCCCCGTCGAGGAACTTACGTGCCTCATTGCCGAGGAATTTTTGATCATCGGAGAAGTCAAAATTCATGGCCTCACAGGCCTCCCTGTCATTTTCTATAGCGGAGACAATAGCGCGGTTGACGTGCGCGGAAACCCGTGACGCCACGGTAGGCGAACCTTGCGTAAAACGGGGGTCACGGGATCGTATGATTGCAAGGCGGCGCAGGATAGCTAAATGGAAGGAAACATATCCAGAAAGGGCTCCCCATGCGCACAGAAACGCCGGTCCAAATCAAGCTCGCAGATTACACACCCTATCCGTTTGCGATTGATCAGGTGGAAATGGCTTTTGACCTCGAGCCAAGCGCAACCAAAGTCCGAACTAAAATGAGTGTGCGCCGCCTAAGCGCTGGCGACTTTGTTTTGGATGGGGTTCAGATGACACTGGAGTCGATCGCGCTGGACGGAACTGCGCTTTCAGCCGACGCCTATCAGGTCGGCGATGAAAACCTCACACTGAAAGAAGCCCCTGACGCCTTTACGCTCGAAACGGTTGTGACGATCGATCCGTCTGCGAACACGGCGTTGTCTGGCCTCTACATTTCCGGCGGACGGTTCTGTTCGC
>JBCBGJ010000410.1:0-2702 GCA_038526925.1 Pseudomonadota bacterium | reverse complement strand
TCCGCCAGCAGTCTGGCAGCGTTCGTACTCGGACTAGTCCTCGCCATGATCCAGTATCAAGCGCCAGACTGCTGGCGGATTTCAATGCTAATTGGATCAAGCCAAATCCAATAGCTTCATCTCTGACTCCGCTCTTCCATTCGCCAAACTCCACCGTGTCCGGAGCCATCGACCAGAGCAAGACGGGGGTCGCGCCTGCGAATAAACCTTTTACAAAAACAAGCGCCGCCAAGGGCTCTAGCGCACTCGGTGCGAGCGCGAACGTGATCAAACTCACTAGCACACTTGGCACGCCTGCGATTATCCAGGTGCGGGCTTTGGACGTCTTGGTGGCAACCCACGTCCAAACGGGAATAGAAAAGCCAAACCCGAGCAAGAGTGGCAAGAGGACGAGCCCCTGCTCTCCTGGCGCGCCAACATAATCGGCGACATAATAGTTTAGCGAGTTGATTCCAATTGTGCTGCCGATAGAGCCCAAGAAGATCGCGACAGCGAGAACCCAAAATACGGAATTCCCGCTCAAAAAGCGTAATGTTTGCTGGAACGATAGCTGGCTCGCTCCTTGCGCCTGGACGCTTGTCTCTCGAGTCGAGAGTCCGACGATCAACATCGCAATCGTAGCAATCCCCGCATATAGCGACGCGACCCAAACAAAGCCCAGACGAATGTTTCCGCCACCAAATACTTCGGCCAGCGGGAACATTAAAATCGCCGCCAGCAAACCAGCCGTCATTGCGCCAATCATTCGGGACGCCGCGAGATATCCACGTTCTTTGCTGTTTTGCGTCAGGACGACCGTCATCGCCGTATAGGGCACGTTGACCACGGTATAGAGCGTTCGGAAGATGAGGTGCGCAATCACGCTCGAAGCGATCACGGCGGACGGAAACAAAACCGGTGCTGCGAACATGGCTATGAAGCTCAGCCCGCAAAGCGGCGCACCAAAGAGAATGTAAGGCCGATAGGCACCAAGTCGGGTTTTCGTTCGGCTCGCGATCAACCCCATAATTGGATCTGTGACGGCATCCCAGAGCACGGGTCCCGCAGCCATTAGCCCCGCCGTGACCGGGGCGATGTTCAGAACATTGGTGTAGTAAATCAGCAGAAAGAGACTGAGCGTCGTATAGAACAGATTGAAGCCCAAATCGCCGACGCCATAAGCTGCAATCGTCCGCTTCTTGAGTTGATTGGCTTGCTCACTCATACGAAGCGCCCTCTCCGACATGGATCACCGTAATCGGCGTCATCGAAAGTGAGCATAAAGCAAATCAAAAATTATCCAATTGGATAATCTAAGACATGACGCGACGGCGTATCGTTGATTGCGTCAAACGCCTTTAGTCTGGAACGAAAGTCGAGACGATCAAGTCAGCGTGGTCCTCGATCGCTTTGCGAGACAGTGCGTTATAGTCGAGCGTCACTTTAACTTCCGGCGCCAATGCGAAGAGGTTCTGACAGGCACCCGAAATCATATACATGATCGATGCTGGCGGCGCGTCCGCCTTAAGCACACCCGTCTCCTGTAGCATCCGGATTTCCTCCACGGTGGTTTGATGCGGCTCACGCAAATTCTGCTTGAGCGCTTTGCGCATTCTCGGTGTTGGGCTGACCGTTTCTTGCATAAGAATGCGCGCATGCTCCGGATACTTCGCACAATAATGGACGTAGCGTCGTAGAAATTTTGCAAACCGTTCGCGCGTCCCGCGTGGGAATTCCAGGTCTTCTTCCGGGGTGAATTTCAGATATTCGAATTGACGCTCGAACAAATGGTCTACCGCTGCAAACCAAAGCTGTTCCTTATTATCATAGTGATAACGGATCATCCCGTGGGTTAAATCAATTCGTGCAGCGATCCCTCGAACGGTGGCCCCGTCAAACCCGCGCTCCGCGAATTCTTCGAGCGCCGCTTGCAAGATATCCTCTCGCGAGCGCGCCGGGCCTTTGGTCGGTTTTGTCTTTAGGTCAATCATGCTCATAACGTATCCTGCATAGCACCAAACTTCTAACAGACTCAAACCGTTGCCAATTCGATTTCCCACATTATTATCCAATTGGATAATTTTTTAGCAACCTGTGACTTGGCTTCGCCGAGTTCGAACCCGAAGGACCCAGGATGACTGACCAAACGGCCGCGCGAAACTTCGTCCCCCAGAAAGGGCTCTCCGAGCAAGATATAGAGACCCTGATCTCAGAAATTCTTGAGGAAGCAACTCTTGAAGAGAAAGTCGGCATGATGTCAGGGCGCGGCTTCTTCGAGTCCATGGCGCGCACAGGCGGTGTCTGGGGGGCTGAACCCTACCGCGCAGGCGGCGGTATCGATCGACTGGGGGTCCCTGCCCTCTATTTCACTGATGGCCCGCGCGGTGTAGCGCGTGGAAACTCAACCTGCTTTCCGTGTACGATGGCTCGCGGCGCAAGTTGGGATCGCGACTTAGAACGCCGTATTGGCGAAGTTATGGGCATGGAGGCTCGCGCCCAGGATTGTAACTTGTCGGGCGCCGTTTGCGTCAATCTTTTGCGCCACCCTGGTTGGGGGCGTGCGCAGGAGACCTATGGCGAAGACCCTTACCATATGGGCGAACTGGGCGCGGCGCTCGCGACCGGCATTCAAACTCACAATGTTGTCGCCACGGTGAAGCATTACGCGCTGAACTCTATCGAAAATGCGCGCTTTAAAGTGAATGTCAAAATCACGATCCGAG
>JBCBGJ010000409.1:0-2710 GCA_038526925.1 Pseudomonadota bacterium | reverse complement strand
GTGAGAAGCGCCCGGCCACGTAGGCTTCAAGCTTAGATTGTGCGGCGCGGTCTCCATAAAGGTCAGCGCGGGCGCCAAGCACATTCATCAACGTGCTTTCAGCGTCATGGATCGCCAAACGGTGCGCGACCTCAATCTCGCACCCTTCGGTGGAACAATCGGTCTCTGGACCATTCGCTTTGATCACGAGTTCGGTAAATGCAACCGCTTGCTCGTGCGCACTTGCGCCAGCAAAAGGCGCGGCCACCAAGGCGGCCGCGACCCATAGAGATCGAAAAACAGATCTCACGTTTTATTCCTCCGCGCCGTCATCCGTATCTTCAGCGGCGTTCTCATCATCACCCTCTTCGTCGGTCTCCAACTCGGTTTTGATGTCCTGCATGATGTCACGGCGATCATAGCTAAATGGCGCACGGAATTTGAACGATTCCACACGAGACGGCGTGATGCGCCGCGGATAGTAATTGTTCTCAATATCCGCATCAGCGGTTTCCCAATCCGGGTCCACGACGATTTGGCTAAGCTCTTTGCCCTTTTCGAAGACGAGCAGCTTGCTCACGCGGTGCGGATTGCGACGCCAAATCTCAGCCGGAATATACATCCGTTCTGTTGTGCCATCGGTGAACTCTAGCCCAAGAATGATTGGCATTACGAGGCCGCCAATGTTTGAGAATTCAAGCGCATAGTATTCAGCGTCTTCAGCCACGGCGCGGTCAAATACGGCCCGATCGAGATCATCTAAGCCGTCGAGGAACTTTTTATAATCATTCCGGTCTTTGTTCGTGACCGTGTAGATATCGTTCTCGTCATAGAAATCACGAATGTCAGGGAATCGTTCGACCCAAGTCTCTAGGCCCTCGTCCTCGTTGAGCCCGACGCCGACCTTCTCCGGTTGGCTCGCAACGTCCGAGCGCAGGCGCTCAAGATCGATATCGGGGTCTTCTGTATTCATTTCCATGTGGAAGACGCGATCGAGCGAGATATCGACATGGTCCGTGGTGTAGAACCAACCGCGCCAGAACCAATCCAAATCAACGCCAGACGCCTCTTCCATCGTGCGGAAGAAATCGCTTGGGGTTGGTCGCTTGAACTTCCAACGACGCGAATATTCACGGAACGCGAAATCGAACTTCTCGCGCCCAAGGATCGTATCGCGGAGAATGTGCAGCGCCGCAGATGGCTTGCCGTAGGCGTTCGGACCAAGCTGCAAGACACTATCCGACTGGGTCATGATCGGAACCTGATTGTCCGAGACCATGTAATAGATCAGATCGCGCGGCAAAGAGCGGGTCCATGGGATATTCGGATCCCATTCATAGCCAGCAACGCTATCAAGGAAGCTGTTATGTCCTTCGTCCATCCAGGTCCATTGGCGCTCATCTGAGTTTACAACCATTGGGAAATAGATGTGGCCAATCTCGTGGATCACCACGCCGATCAGGAAGCGCTTCTCAGCCATTGTATAGGTCCGAGAGCCATCATCCTGAAGCGTTGTCCGCGGACCATTAAATGTGATCATTGGATATTCCATACCACCAACCGGTCCATTGACGGACTGTGAGGTTGGGTAAGGATAGTCAAAGGCGAACCGGTTATAGACATCCATCGTGTGGATCACGGCTGTTGTGGAATATTTCTGCCACAACTCGCCCCCCTCTTTGGGGTAGAAAGACATCGCCATAACGGTTTCATACTCGGCGCCGGGCTGTTTGAACCCTTGAGCATCCCAAGCGAACTTTCGAGAGGTTGCCCAGGCGAAGTCACGAACGTTTTCGGCTTCGAATTTCCACGTCTTGGAGCCTGTCGGGTTCGAGCTTTCGTTGGCTTCGGCCTCTTCTGGCGTAACAACGAAAACCGGACGATCAGCATCCTCAGCCTCTGCGAGACGGGCGCGCTGTGTTGAGGTCAGAACCTCACGGTCATTCTGCAGGACACCTGACGACGAAACGACGTGATCGTTTGGCACCGTTATTTCAACATCATAGTCACCGAACTCGAGCGTGAATTCGCCGCTGCCGAGGAATTCCTTATTGTGCCAGCCTTCATAGTCTGAATACGCAATCATGCGCGGGAACCACTGGGCGACGAGGAATATGTCGTTGCCGCCTTCGCGCTCATCGTCTGGGAAATGCTCATAGCCAGCACGGCCGCCTATAGCCTTCTGTTCGATCAGATTATACGCCCAATCGATCTCAAAGCTTGTGCTTCTGCCCGGCGCCAGGGGACGCGGCAGATCGATGCGCATCAGTGTGCCGACGATCGTATTTGACAGGGCATTTCCGCGCGTGTCGGTCACGCGGGTAATGTCATAGCCATATTCATTATCGGCTTGCGATTGCATGCGGCGCAAAGACCGCAGCGTGATTTGCGGCGTCGGCGCTTGGCGCGCATTCACAGAGCCTGGCTCTTTCGCAGAAAAAGTCCGCGTCATTTCCGCGATAGAGTCTTCGCGGAACCGGTTCTGATCGAGCTGCAGCCAGAGATAGCGCAGCGTATCTGGCGAATTGTTCTTGTAAGTGATCGTCGACGAGGCTGTCAGTCGACGCGCTGGCTCATCCAAGCTGACTTTGATGGAATAGTCAGCTTCCTGTTGCCAGTATTCATGGCCGGGTTCACCAGCGGCGTTTCGATAGACATTCGGACTGGGCAAAACCTCGTCCAGCTGTCTAAACTTGTCTTCAAAATCGCCTTTGGTTTGTTGAATTCCTTG
>JBCBGJ010000408.1:0-2740 GCA_038526925.1 Pseudomonadota bacterium | reverse complement strand
GGCACCTGTATGCAAGAATGCCGGGGCATCTTGCGCCCGAGCTTGAAAGCGCACTTGGTCCTCGGCGAACATGAAATGGTTTGGTGCGGTATTGCCGTTGGCGTTCCGGATAAAACCGATCCTGTGAATGAGCTCTATACGGCGCGCGCGGGCTTGGACGAGTTCGCCGACCTTCGCGGGTTTTAAGAGATCGGCGCATCTTCAAAATTCGAAATCTGTTCAGACCCACCTTTGTGAGCTAGCACTGGGGGCAGAAAACGTCGGAGGGCCGTTTTGAAATATCTCATCGCACTCGTTGGAGCAGTTCTGATCGTGGCGGCCTCGTTTTTCGCGGCGCGCGCAACAACTGTGAAAAGCCTGACCAGCCAAACGTCGATTTTTGACACGTTCGAGGATGTCGACGGAACCTGGCTCTACTCTGACAAAATCGGGGCTGCCGCGGCCTCCGGCGTGGAACGTGCCCGTGTCGCAATTGGTGGCCCACTGGGACTATCCGCCAAAGAAGCCGTCTATTTCGTTACGCAGACAGATGATGACGGGGCGCCCCTACGCTCTCAGTGCACGTATCGCGTCACCGGCCCGGCGATCGATACAAGATGGTGGTCGCTCGCCCTGTATGACAGCAAAACCCAACACTACGTTCCGAACGCCGAAAACCGGTCGAGCTGGAACAGCGTTTCTGTGCCTCGCGCAGATGATGGCACATGGGTCATCTATGTCGCGCCAACCCAGCAGGCCCAAACCTGGCTGCCCTCGCAGAAGATGCCAGACCTGAAATATGAGCTGATGCACCGCGTCTATAATCCGAGCGATGCGACTCGCGCGCGCCTGCCAAATATTGAGCTTCCAACCGTGGAGCGCGTGTCATGCTAAACCGAGTTCTTTTCTACGGCCTCGCTGCAATCTTGCTTGCGGCTGTCACATTCTTCGTCACGCGCAGCATGGTCATTCAACAAGCCCCGGTCAAAGTCATGTCGACAATTGAGGCCCGGATCGTGGCCGGCTCGGGTAGCTGGAATGCATGTTTCCACAACCAGGTCTATGGCCCGAGAACCAATGCCGCGCGCCGCGCCAATCCAGACAGCATTATCAGCTCAATGGCCTATGACCTCAGCGATGGCCCCGTCCGCGTTGCTGGCGAAACTTGGCCG
This sequence comes from Pseudomonadota bacterium, assembly GCA_038526925.1. Lineage (GTDB taxonomy): Bacteria > Pseudomonadota > Alphaproteobacteria > Caulobacterales > Hyphomonadaceae > Henriciella. Next base: position 1,589 of record JBCBGJ010000408.1, on the reverse strand, counting down.
CGCTATTGGTCGCTTTCTTTCTACCAGCAGAATTCAGATAATTTCTTTGTCGTGAACGATCTGGAATTGGCCGACCCATCCTTTGACTTCGTGCTGGCATTAGAGGGCCAAGACACGGATGACCTTGGTGGCACCCCAATCATCTCACCGACCGCAAAAGGCATCATGCTGGTCCGTCGTTTCGCGGCCGACGCGTCCGACATGCCCGGCATCATCGCCAATCAAGAGGCGATGAGCTGCGGACCCGTTGGCTGCGAAACGACGGACCAGCATGATGCCTTTTGCGGTCGGTGAGATGATTGGGGTGCCACCAAGGTCATCCGTGTCTTGGCCCTCTAATGCCAGCACGAAGTCAAAGGATGGGTCGGCCAATTCCAGATCGTTCACGACAAAGAAATTATCTGAATTCTGCTGGTAGAAAGAAAGCGACCAATAGCGCGGCCAAGTTTCGCCAGCAACGCGGACGGGGCCATCGCTGAGGTCATAGGCCATTGAGCTGATAATGCTGTCTGGATTGGCGCGGCGCGCGGCATTGGTTCTCGGGCCATAGACCTGGTTGTGGAAACATGCATTCCAGCTACCCGAGCCGGCCACGATCCGGGCCTCAATTGTCGACATGACTTTGACCGGGGCTTGTTGAATGACCATGCTGCGCGTGACGAAGAATGTGACAGCCGCAAGCAAGATTGCAGCGAGGCCGTAGAAAAGAACTCGGTTTAGCATGACACGCGCTCCACGGTTGGAAGCTCAATATTTGGCAGGCGCGCGCGAGTCGCATCGCTCGGATTATAGACGCGGTGCATCAGCTCATATTTCAGGTCTGGCATCTTCTGCGAGGGCAGCCAGGTTTGGGCCTGCTGGGTTGGCGCGACATAGATGACCCATGTGCCATCATCTGCGCGAGGCACAGAAACGCTGTTCCAGCTCGACCGGTTTTCGGCGTTCGGAACGTAGTGTTGGGTTTTGCTGTCATACAGGGCGAGCGACCACCATCTTGTATCGATCGCCGGGCCGGTGACGCGATACGTGCACTGAGAGCGTAGGGGCGCCCCGTCATCATCTGTCTGCGTAACGAAATAGACGGCTTCTTTGGCGGATAGTCCCAGTGGGCCACCAATTGCGACACGGGCACGTTCCACGCCGGAGGCCGCGGCAGCCCCGATTTTGTCAGAGTAGAGCCAGGTTCCGTCGACATCCTCGAACGTGTCAAAAATCGACGTTTGGCTGGTCAGGCTTTTCACAGTTGTTGCGCGCGCCGCGAAAAACGAGGCCGCCACGATCAGAACTGCTCCAACGAGTGCGATGAGATATTTCAAAACGGCCCTCCGACGTTTTCTGCCCCCAGTGCTAGCTCACAAAGGTGGGTCTGAACAGATTTCGAATTTTGAAGATGCGCCGATCTCTTAAAACCCGCGAAGGTCGGCGAACTCGTCCAAGCCCGCGCGCGCCGTATAGAGCTCATTCACAGGATCGGTTTTATCCGGAACGCCAACGGCAATACCGCACCAAACCATTTCATGTTCGCCGAGGACCAAGTGCGCTTTCAAGCTCGGGCGCAAGATGCCCCGGCATTCTTGCATACAGGTGCC
>JBCBGJ010000407.1:0-2746 GCA_038526925.1 Pseudomonadota bacterium | reverse complement strand
CATAGGTCTCTGCTGTTAGGCGACGGCGACGAGCTTTGGCAATTTCCCCGTCGGTGAAGCAGCGCTTCTCAAACCGTTCCCCGAACCGTTCGAGCGAGCCTTTAATCCGCTCTATATTGCAGAGATCATTACCAATGCCGATGATCATGAGCGTGCATCGTCCATCAGGTCTCGCATTCGTAAAATGGCGGCTTCGAGGCCTACAAATACGGCTTCGCCGATCAGGAAGTGTCCGATGTTGAGTTCCGCCAGCTCTGGAATGGCTGCAACAGGTCCAACATTGTCATAGGTTAGGCCATGCCCCGCGTGAGGTTCGATCCCGCGCTTCGCCGCCTCGCTCGCTGCGAGCTTCAGTTTTTCGAGCTCTGCTTCCACGCCATCTTTATCACCGGCAAGCCACAGCTCGGCATATTTGCCGGTATGGAGTTCCACGACCGGGGCGCCGAGGACTTCGGCCACAGCGATTTGGACGGGGTCAGGTTCAATGAAAAGCGATACGCGTGATCCCGCATCGCGCATCCGTGCCACAGCTGGCGCGACTTGGTTGTGCAGGCCGGCAACATTGAGCCCGCCTTCAGTCGTACGCTCCTCGCGCTTTTCTGGAACGAAACAGGCCGCGTGAGGTTTGAACTTCTCGCCAATGGCAATCATTTCATCTGTCACGGCCATCTCGAGATTGATTGGCAAGTTCGTGGCGTCTTTGACCCGCGCGAGATCTTCATCTCTGATGTGCCGACGGTCTTCGCGCAGGTGGATGGTAATCCCGTCTGCTCCGCATTTGGTCGCGATTTCGGCAGCCCGCATAATGTCTGGGTGGGCGCCGCCGCGAGCATTTCGAATGGTCGCGACGTGATCGATATTCACACCAAGACGAAGGTGTCCGCTCATTACTTCAAACCTCGGCTTCCAGGCTTGTAAGCAGGTATGGCCTCAAGCTCTGGGGGTAAGTCATCCGCGTCATAATCCGGAAATTTGATGGCGGCGAGTGAGACCAAGTCGCACCCGACATCTGCCTCGCCGCCGCTTCGATCGATAATGCATGATCCGCCGACGACGGTTCCTGGGAGTTTGTTCAGCGCATCCACGGTTTCTCTGAATGACAGGCCCGTGGTCACTATGTCTTCCGCGATCAATACGCGATCATCATCGCCGATTTCGAAACTCCGACGCAGTTCGAAAGCGCCTTCGACGCGTTCGACAAAGACAGCGCGGCAGCCAAGATGGCGAGCAAGTTCATAACTCGGAATGACACCGCCCATCGCGGGGCCCACGACGACATCAATGTCACCCAATTGCGCTTTAACTTTAGCCGCCAATGCGCCGCAAAGTTTGGAGGAGAGGTCTGGCTGCGAGAAGACGAGCGCTTTTTGTAAGAAAACCGGGCTGCGACGCCCGGATGAGAGGATGAAATGACCCTCAAGCAAGGCACCGGCATCGCGGAACACTTGCAGCACTTGTTCATTATTCAAACTCACTCTCCTCGATCCGTTCCACGCGCTCGACCACGGCGAGGGCACGCAAAGCGGCTTTAATTTGTTCTAGATGTCGTAGATCTTCGACCTCAATATCGAAGACAAGCTCCATGAAGCCTGGCTCACGGGCATGAGTGGAAACGCCAATTATGTTTCCTCCGGCCTGAGCGACCACGCTGCACTGCTGCGCCAGAACGCCTTTACTGTCCGCTGCGTTGACGGATATGCGACCAACCGCCCGCACACCCGATTTTGCGAGTTCCGTCCACTGCAGATCGACCCAGAGATCGGGCTGATCATCGAACTCTGCAACTTTGCCGCAATAGATCGTGTGAACGACAAGACCTTTGTCCGGTTGACGCAGCCCCACGATCCGATCACCCGGAATAGGATGACAGCATTCGGCAAGATGCAAGGTCACGCCGGGTGTAAGGTTCTCACCAGCAATCATGCTCGCGGCGTGCTCATCATCCAGGGTAACTTTGTTTGTTGGGCTTGATTGAACGACGTCCAAGCCCGGAAAGGCAAGTTTCAATAGACGCCCAACCTCATCATGACTGCGCCCAAGCGCCTCAAACATGGCTTGAACGCCGTCAAATCCAGCTCGCTCGGAGATTTTGCGCATATCCACACTGACGGGATCAATCTCGTGCTGGCGGATGGCCCGTTCCAGCATGTTGCGACCTAAGTTTGCGAACTGTTTGGTCTCCAGTTCTCGCCGCAGTTTTCTTTGAGCTGCGCGCGCCCGTCCGGTAACGCAAAGCGTTTCATAGCCTGGCAGGGGCCGGGGATCTTCGCGACGAACGATCTCGACAACGTCGCCATTTTGGAGCGGCGTACGCATGTTCCGGGGAACGCCGTTGATCTTTGCACCGTCGCAGGTGTCGCCGACGACCGTGTGAACGGCGTAGGCGAAATCAAGCGGCATGGACCCGGCCGGGAGCAGGACCAGACGCCCTTTCGGCGTGAATGCGAACACGTGTGTCCGATACATTTCCATTTTGGCGTGTTCGAGAAAGTCCTCAGCATCTCCGCCATGGGTCAGAAGCTCACCAAAGGCGCGTAAGTTAGCGGCTGGGTCGAGGCCAGCGGCACGCGAGCTATCAATATCGAAGCCGTAGGCGCTGTTTTTATAATTCCAGTGAGCCGCAACGCCGCGCTCGGCGGTGTTGTCCATCTCTTCGGTCCGGATCTGTAGCTCGACAAGGCGGTTGCCGCTGGCGCGTACAGTGGTGTGCAGCGAAGCGCGCGTACAGTGGTGTGGAGCGAAGCAT
>JBCBGJ010000406.1:0-2748 GCA_038526925.1 Pseudomonadota bacterium | reverse complement strand
CGCCCATAATCGCACCGAAGAAATCCGTGCACGTTGGAAAGCTGATCTGAAAACCGATTAAGCGCTTTCGCTGCGTTTCTCGACCGTACGAAAAATCGCGTATTGCATTTCGATATATCTAAATCTAGGTTTCCAACGTGCACGGATTTCTTCGGTGCGATTATGGGCGCCATCGGGGCTCCAGCCAGGAGCATTCGCGGCGCGTTTCAGCCAGGTCAAAGGGCGTAGTCCGTCCGACCAGCAGTCTTTCAAAAGACCCGCAAACTCATGATATGCGACAATGATCGGGTTGTAGGTGTTCAGGGGTTTGACGATGCCATAATCGGGTTTGTCGTCAGCCTGTTCTGGAATGAACGTCCCAAACATCTTGTCCCATGTGATGAAGACACCGGCGTAATTTGCATCGAGATATCGCGGATTTGTCGCGTGGTGGACGCGGTGATGGCTCGGCGTGTTGAAGATCGCCTCAAACCAGCGCGGACACTTTTCGACGGCTTCTGTGTGGATCCAGAATTGATAGACCAAATTGATCCCACCCGCGATGCCGATAAAGGCGGGGTGAAAACCGAGTAGGACCAGCGCCCATCCCACCACGATTAAACCGGTAAACGGACCGAACCAGGGCTGCCTGAGTGCGGTGGTCAGATTATAATGCTTGCTGGAATGGTGGGTGACATGCTCCATCCAGAACCAGCGGACGCGATGCGCGAACCGGTGTTTCCAGTAATAGACAAAGTCATACAGGACGAAGACGATCAGAAAGCTCCACCACGTGTTCGGTACGGTCATCACGCGGTAGGGCCAGACCAGCATCAAGATCCAAAGTGCTGCGACTCCGGTGAGCGTGCCAACAATCGCGTTTCCAAGCCCCATCGTCATACTGGTAATCGCGTCAGCGGTTTCATAGCGTCCCTTGGCGCGGCCGGTTTTGACCGACCACCATTCAATCGCAACGGAGAGCATGAAGAATGGCGCGAAGAGCGCCTCGATGGGGATATCGCCGGGCATGGACTAGACCGTCACGCTCTGTTTCGCCGCGGCGCGGATCATATCGCTGGCTTTTTCGGCGATGGCGATGGTTGGGGCATTTGTATTCCCACTGACCAGACGCGGCATCACCGAGGCGTCCACGACCCGAAGGCTTGTCACGCCGCGCACACGCAGCTGGTCATCGACGACGGCCATCGTATCGCCGTCCGGGCCCATCTTACAGGTGCCGACCGGATGATAAATCGTACCGCCCGTTTCGCGCGCAAACTCCAGCAGTTCCTCATCGGACTGGAGCGCTTCGCCGGGTTCCAATTCATGCTCGATATATTTCGCGAGCGCCGGTTGCGCCGCGAGCTCGCGGGCCCAGCGCAGGCCAGAAATCGCGGTTTGCTGATCAAGCGGATCGTGCAGATAGTTCGGCTTAATCGCGGGGTGCGCGTCATGCTTCGCGGATTTGATATGCACACTGCCACGACTTTCAGGGCGCAGCTGACATGGCGCGATCGTAATGCCGGGATGCTTTTCTAGCTCCATATCGCCTGTCTCTGTCATCTTCTGCAGATCCATCGTGGCGGGCAGGATGTGGTATTGTACGTCCGGGGTCGCGAGCTCAGGGCGCGTCTTGATGAAGGCCGCGACATGGGCGGCTGAGAGCGTGAGCAGGCCTTTGCGCTGGATCAGGTATTTGAACACTTCGCCAATCATTGCCAGGCCGCGAGATTGCTGGTTCACCGATGGGCTTCCCGGTTTCATCCGGTAGCGATTGCCGAGCACAAAATGGTCCTGCAGATTCTCGCCCACGCCGGGGAGAGCAGAGACGGTTTCGATGCCTTTCTCATTCAATAGGTCTGGATGGCCAATGCCGGACAGTTCAAGCAACTGCGGACTATTGATCGCGCCGCCTGCAAGGATGACCTCACCGCGTGCTTTCGCAGTCTTTGTCTGACCGTTTTGCGTATACTCGACGCCAATAGCTTGTTTGCCGTCGAATAGCACGCGGGCGGCAAGCGCTTTGGTTTCGATCTGCAAGTTCTGGCGTTTCTTAGCCGGATTTAGATAGGCGACCGCGGCGCTGCAACGGCGGCCATTTTTGACCGTCAGCTGATAGTAAGCGACGCCTTCCTGGTCCTCACCATTCACATCGCGGTGGGGCAGGCCCATGGCTTTACCCGCTTCAATCACGGCGTCCGAGACAGGGTGCTTTTCAGTGACATCGGATACATTCAACGGACCGCCTTTTGCGTGACCGTCCATGCCATCGCGCTCCTGGTGCTGGCTGCGCAGAAAATAGGGATGCAGATCATCGTATGACCAGCCGCGAAGACCGAGCTGTGCCCAGCCATCATAGTCCTGGCGTTGTCCCCGAATGTAGAGCAGGCCATTGATCGAAGAGGAGCCGCCGAGCACTTTGCCACGCGGCCAGGTGTGTACGCGGTCATGCGTCCCTGGGTCGGGCTCAGTCTCGTACAGCCAATTGACCTTTGGGTCTTTCAGCGTGGTCGCATATCCAACGGGGATATGGATCATTGGGGAGGTGTCCTTGCCGCCGGCCTCCAGCAGGAGAACGGTTGATTTTCCGTCTTCGGTTAGCCGGTTCGCCAGCACACACCCGGCGCTACCTGCGCCTACAACGATATAGTCAAATTCTGCCATACTACGCTCCTGTGCGGTCCACTCTCGGATGAGGGTATTTTTATGAAAGATGACACAAGCGTCACGCTTTCAAAAGGGGCAACGCTGCGTCACGGTTGACGATTG
>JBCBGJ010000405.1:0-2749 GCA_038526925.1 Pseudomonadota bacterium | reverse complement strand
GCATTTGCCAATCGTACTCTAGGTATAAATCCCGCGCGATAGAATTCAGTTTTCGCTTCGAGTACGGCAAAAGGATTGCTTTCATTTCATCGGCATTTATGCGTGACCAAACGACATGAGCATGACGACGCCCCTCTTTCTCGTGAAAGACGATGGCTCGAGGTTGATCTGCTAAGCCAAGGCGCAACTCGATTTGCTCGATGGCTGACTCAAAGACTTCGACACTAACAATCTCATCCTCTGGCGGATTCATAGAAAGCGCGAACATAAATTTACGGCATTGCGTGCCTTTGCTGATCGCTTGAATTTCCGACAGGGCATCCTTCAAACCTTCTGAAGCAAACCCGCGTAGCTCATGGATCTCAACATGATCATTTTCATCTTTGAGCAGATGCGCCGCGAGGTCTCTCGCACCGCCCCGTGAATTGCCAACTAAGATCACTTTGAAGCTCCATTCAGCGCTTTCATTAGAGCTGCTCGCATCGCTGCAATATCAGCGCAGGCTGATTGTAGCTCCTCAGTTAAATCATCTGTGATCGGCAGAGCGCCCATATGGGCGAGTTTCGCAATTTGATTGACGTTTGCAGCTAAGCGCGACTGACCGAGTAAAGCTAATGCCTTGGCGACTGCCTTAGTATCCGTCTTCGGGGAGCGTTTGCGCTTCAGCGGGCGAGATCGCGAGTTCGATGCAAACTCACCGAGAAGCACATCTCGCACGTAATTACTTAGTGTTTGAACGCCTGCCTGGGTAAGCAGATAGGTATGCTCAGCTTCTTCTAGTCGAACGGACAAACGATGCCCCGAGGGTCTTTGGCGTTTACGTGATGGCCGGATACAGACATTACCTGCTGCTGCATCAGAAAATGTCTCATAAACTTTGGTTCCGCCGGGCCGCCTCATAGTCCCAGCCCCTCAAAGTCGATATTTTCGTCCTTTAGTTGTTCTTCCCAAGCTGCTAAGTTCTCAAAGAATTGGTTCAAGTGTGGATCATTGTGATCCACCATTTTCCTCAAAAGCAATTCAGCTAAGCCAGCGCCTTAAACGCGCATCGCTTGAAACATGCCATCTATCGTCAGCTCAAGCGTCGCTTGAGGGTCTTCGCCGGACCGTAATTGATAAAGCGCTGCCTCAGCGACCAGGGCATTTAAGAGCGAGATCAACAAATCCGGATCTGGCGGCGCAATTTCGCCAGCCGCGATAGCTTTGTTAAGAAGGCGCCGAATGGATTGTCGGCTGGCGGCATCTTCGATCTGCCGGGCTTTCTGTTCCCCGATCGCGGCCGGGCCGATCTCAAACAATATTCTCGCGACATCAGGCTCGCGGACGGTCTTGGTCCAGTCCAGATAAGCGGTTTTGAGTCTCGAAAGCGCGGATGCGGACTCACTCCGATCTGCGAAGACTCGCGCAATGGCCGCGCGAGACTCATGCTCATAGAGCGCTTCGATGATTTCTGACTTGCTGCGGAAGTGGTGGTACATCGCGCCTTTGCTGAGACCGGTCTCGTTTAGAACGGCCTGCACCGTTGTTTGTTCGAAGCCTCTTTCCAAAAAGGAGGCCTTGAACGCCGCTAAGAGTTTTTCGCGCGTTGAATCAGAGCGTTGTTGCTGGGTGACCATGCTTCCTCTTTACAGATCCATCGAGAAATGTAAACAAACCGACGGTCGGTTTATATAGAAGGAGTATCTCATGACAGCGTATCCAGAGAGCTTGGGGCAAATGATGAAGATTTGGAACACGACGGACAGCTCCGAAAAGCGACGTCTGACCGAACGATGCATGGAGCACAACGTCCATTTCGTTGATCCCAATCATAACATAATCGGGCGCGATGCATTCTTACGTATGGTCGATCAAGTTCAGGCGGAAATCCCAGGCGCTGACTATGCGCGCGCAAGCGATGTCGACGTCCAAAACAATCATTGCCGGTATCATTGGGCGATACACCAGAATGGCAAGCTAATCATGCCGGGCTTCGACATGACCGAAATCAATGATGCCGGAAAGATTGTGAAAGTGGTCGGCTTTTTCGGAGAGCTAAAGCGCGATTAGCCCTTCTTGGATTTCCGTCTGGCTCGGAAAAATTCGGTGAGCAAAGACCCCGCCTCTTCGGCATAGGTCTGATCTTGCTCTACGGCCGGGCGCCAATGGCAGGTCTCTTGTTCGAAAAATTTCGGACCGTGAATGATCGCGCCGCCTTTCGGATCATCTGCGGCGAAGATCAGTTTTTCAATTCGCGCCAGGCTAATCGCGCCAGCGCACATCACACAGGGTTCTAGCGTCACATAGAGGTGCAGTCCGGTCAGCCGATAATTGCCAATCTTTTTTGCCGCCGCCCGCAGTGCTTTAATCTCAGCGTGCGCCGTTGGATCGTGATCTGCAATTGGTTGATTGTGACCGTCCGCGACAATTTCTCCGGTCTGAGGGTCAAACACGACCGCGCCCACAGGCACTTCACCGCGGGTTGCGGCGTCCTTTGCCAAGGCGATGGCACGTTGCATGGGGTCGGAAGTGGCCGTCATCTCTTCCCCATCGCGCTATGAGCGCATAAAGGCAAGCCATGCGGATCGTAGCAGGACAGTTCAAAGGGCGCCCGATCAAAGCGCCAAAGACCGACGCAACGCGGCCAACGTCTGATCGGGCGCGTGAGAGCCTGTTCAATATTCTCGCCCATGCAGACTGGGCACCCGACTTAGAGGGCGCGCGGGTCATCGACTTGTTCGCGGGATCCGGTGCGCTGGGGCTTGAAGCC
>JBCBGJ010000404.1:0-2772 GCA_038526925.1 Pseudomonadota bacterium | reverse complement strand
CTCCTTAATGTTCTGCTGCCTTTGGGGACGAATGTAAGCGTTCCGTCCAGAATACGATTGTTCTCAGAATCTGTTCTTATGCCTGTGAACACATAGCTCGATTGATCTGCAGGATTTTCACAAAACATAGAAACCGCCTGCTGGCGATTTTTCTCGTATTGACGAACGTAACAACGAGAGTCGTCTAAGCCGGACCAAACCCCTGTTAGACTGGCGTTTAAATCAATATCATCATCCGCAAACGCGTAGTTGGCGGATTGGAGGAAGCATATAGCAAGTATTACGCGGATTAGATTTGACATGGACACACTCCTGGCCGGTTGAGTCCCCATGTTCGTTTGTGAGGTGCCACAGCCGCGTCGGTCTGTCACCCGCAAACGAAAAAAGGCCCGCGACCTGAATCGCGGGCTTTTTGTATCTAGTCTTCGCTCTCTTGCTTCGCCGGATCGTACTTCGCGAACCAGCCCATAATATTATCGGTCTTCGCAATCAGGCGCGACGGCCGCCCGGCAATATAGTGCGGGGAACCCGGAACACGGATCAGGGCTGTGTCGACGCCGTTGAGCTTCAGCGCGGTATAGAACTGCTCGGCTTCCCAAGTCGGGGTGCGCCAGTCTTCCTCGCCAACCATGACCAGTGTCGGTGTCACGACGTCTTCGATCAGCATGATCGGAGACCGGTCGAGGAAGGCTTCTGGGTTTTCCCATGGGTCAGAGCGTATCCAATGACGGCGCACGAACTGTGCGATATCTGCGGACAGAGCCATGGTCATCCAGTTGATGACGGGCTTCACGGTGGCCGCCGCTGCGAACCGGTCCGTCTTACCAACGATCCAAGCGGTCAGGATTCCGCCGCCAGATCCGCCGGTCACGAAGAGGCGATCTGCACTAACATAGTTTCGTTCAATTAGCGCGTCGGTGACGCTCATCAGGTCTTCATAATCATAGCCTGGATAGGCAAGATCGATCGCCAGAGCGAAGTCCGAGCCATAGCCGGTGGACCCGCGCGGGTTCACGTAGACGGTGACATAGCCCTCAGCCGCAAAGCGTTGGATCTCGCTCGCGAAGTAGGGGCCGTACATGGCGAAGGGGCCGCCATGGATTTCCATGAGCATCGGTGCGCTGCCATCGGCTTCAAATCCGGGCGGAAGGGCGACCCAAGCTTCGATCTCCAAACCATCATGCCGAGATGGGACGTTAATCTCTTCGATGGTCGCCATGTCGAGATGATCGAGAACGTCTGAATTCAAGTCCGTCAGGATACGATCATCGATGCGTGATCCTGTGACCGCAATTTCGGCCGGGCGGTCGGGAGACCCAGCTGTGTAGGCCATGACCGGGCGACGCGTGTCTGAGACGGTAAAAGACCCGGCGGCATAGGGACGACCGATTGACGTTCCGCCCACATTCGTCACGAGCGTTTCAACTTCGCCTTCCATAGAAACGGAGATGACGTCGATGACGCCGGCATTTTCGATCTGGGCGATCAAGCTGCGGCCGTTAGGATGCCAGGTCACGCTGCTAAACCCGCGATCAAAATCGGCAGCGAGTTCGACGACCTCTGACCCGTCTGCATTCATCACATACAGGTCGGCTTGCTGATAAGACTTAATCAGGTCGTCATAGCCGAGATAAGCGACCTTGGAGGCATCGGGTGAGACCGATGGCGCAAGGTCTGGACCATCGCGCGTGGTCAGTGCTGTGCGCGAGAGATCCGCAAGGTTCACCGCATAGATCTCGCTTTCAATCGGGTCGAGGTCGCGGTCTTCGGCTTCATTGCCGACAACCAGAAGCGTGTCATCGCCGAGCCAGGTTGGGCTGCCAAAGTCAGCCTCACCGGATGTGATTTGGCGCGGTGTGCCGCCGCTTGCCGGAAGGGTGTAGACGTGCGTCGCCCCTTCTTCCAGATATCCAGCACCGTCGAAACGAAACTGCAAATCATCAAACACGCGGACAGGCTCTGACCAGGTTGCGCCCTCAGGAGCAGCCGGTGGCTTGGCGAAACTCGGCGTCTGTCCGGGCGTGAACATGGTAAAGGCAATTGTGCTGCCATCTGGTGACCATGCGGCGTTGCCAGGACCCGCACTGAATTGACCGAGAGAAACGGAACGATCTGAATCAAAGTAATACAGGCGAAGATCAGGCTTCCCGTCGGTCGCGGTTGTGTAAATGAGTTTTGTGCCATCGGGTGACCAGCGCGGGGCACCTGCAGAGGCGCCGCCTGTGATAAGCGGGCGATGCGCGCCGGATTTTACATCAATGGTCCAAAGATCGCCGCGGTCACGGTCTGTCAGTTTGTCCATTGAGCGGCGGACATAGACGATCGTCTCACCGTTTGGCGAAATCTGCGGGTCAGATGCGTATTCGATGTCAAAAACACGCTCGGCGGTGAATTTGCGGCTATCGTCCGCTCCGTGATCGTCGGCCAATGCGGGCGTCGAAATCAGTCCTCCGACTAGCATGGCGCCAATCGCTCGTTTCAAGCTCATCTAAGTCTCCTGAATGCGCTACAGTTCGGCGCCAAGGATTAGAGACTTTAACCAAACCGAGCAATGCCTTTCCCTTGCCATAAGTTTTGGCTAGTCTCTTTTGATGAACCTCATGACCCATCCCGGTGCAGGCTGGTCGATCCGCCATTGGCGACGAGAAGACTATCCAAGCATTGAGCGAATCTTCAAACACTGTTTGAAGGCCTTCCCGTGGCGTGGTCCCGAGCGTGAAGAGATCATTCGTTTGCGCCAATCCCTATCCGCAAATGTCGCGTTTGTTGCCG
>JBCBGJ010000403.1:0-2781 GCA_038526925.1 Pseudomonadota bacterium | reverse complement strand
AAGTGATTGCTCGTGCCACCCAGCAAGAGGGGCATCTGGTAAAGCGCCAAGCCGGGCAGGAGCAATCGGAACTGAATATCATATTCCAGACCCCACTGGGCGGTGAGCCAAGAGTGTGTGGCATTGTCTGCGATCAAAGGCGCTTGCAAGCATGCAAGGTGCGGGTCGGACTGTCTGAATGTCTTATAAGCTTCGCGCAGTTGGCCCGGGGCGGGTAAATCTTCGACATCGTAAATCGTGACAAACTCCCCTCGGGCGAGCGATAGACCATGGTTGAGCGCATTGGGCTTGGTCCGAGGGCCGCCGGCGGGGACGCGGCAGAAGCGGGTGCCGTCCGGAAACGGCGCGGCTTCGGCGGCTTCGATCGTTTCTAAATCATCCTCTTCGAGCAGCATTAGGATATCGAGCTGTTCGGTCGGCCAGTCCAAGGTTTGCACCGCCCGCGCGATCTGGGACATCAGTGCGCGTTCGCGGTAGGCGGGGATCAAAATCGTGTAAATCGGGAGATGCGTACGGTTCGGTAGTGCCGCCTGTTCGAACGGCACCGCCTCAGACACGATCCAACCGCAGAACAGGACTGCACTGCGCCATGCGATCATGAGAAAGAAGACGATGAATAGAACTGTGGCAGTGACCTGGAGCATCCAATGGGGTGCGAGAAGCCAGCTTATGCCGATGCTCGCGAGCGCGAGTTTAAAGGCTTTGCGCTGCGCCTCTGTCAGCTGCGAGCGAAAGCTCATGCTTTGATCTAATGGCGCCCGGTCCGCAATCGCCTGTCGGTTTGAATTTGGCTGGGGCAATCCCAGCTTTGCGCCTGGCACGGGAGTGTGCCGATAGTATAAATCACTTTTACCCCGAATATAGTCTATGTAAGACTTATGTATATAAATAATAAAACCCACCTCCAAATACTTATCGATCTAAATATTTAGCAAATCAAACATCTGCAGGTTGAGTTTTCGATTCTTGTTCGGGGCTGGACATCCTGAGAGAATGTTCTATATATGTTCTCATGATTTTGTTGCATATCATCTGGTTCCGGAACGATTTGAGAGTTCACGACAATGCGGCGTTGCGCGGGGCGTGTTTCACGGCTGACCGCGATGGCGGTGAGGTGTTGGCGTTGGTGATCGAAGATCCTGAAGCGACAGAAGACTGGCTGCAGCGAAGCGAGGCATTGAGAGATCTTAGTGCAGCGCTCGAACAGCGAGGGGCCCGCCTGCACATGCGGTCTGGCGACCCGAGTGAGGTATTTTCCGAGCTACACCGCGCACATGGCGTGCGCAGTGTTCACACGAATGAAGTGCCATATGATGACGCTGAGATATCGAGCACACAGTCTTGGGCGTTGAGAGCGGGCGTGCGCTTTCAAACCTATTCGCAATATGGCCCGCTTGAAGCGCCCGAGCCCTACGAGGCGGCTGAAGCGCATTGGGAAAAATATATGGCGCGACCGAGGTTCGAGACGCCAGATATCCCATCCCCAGCAAATGTAGGTGTCGGCCAAAATCTGATCGCAAAGGAGGCCGAGGTCCTCGAAGGAGCGACCAATGGCGGCCGCCGACACGCCATCGCACTATTAAGAACGTTTCTAGGGTCTGTGTCAGACCCGCAGCGGATCGCGATTACAGAGGCGGAGTCCGGCGCGGTGTTTTTCGAACGATTGAAACCGTTCCTATTGCTTGGCGTCCTGTCCCCTCGCGAGGTTTGGCAGGCCGCGAGCAGCGCGCATCATCAAATGCATCGCGCGGGCCAAGATATCCGCGCTGCATCGATTAAGAGTTTGCTGCGCCGATTGCCTGAATTGCATAAGCGCCGCGCGGCGATCCGCACCGTTCGTACCGGGCGCAATGTCAGGCAGCAGACCGGTAAAGGCGAGCAGTTGAGCCTCGGGCTGTAAAACCGCAACTGAAAAAAATTACCGAAAAACGATATGTGCATATTGAAAAACAATATGGACTATGCTAGATAATGACTCGTCGGAGAGAACTCAAAAGGGTCCTCCGATCCGGGTCACCGGGTTATAAAAAGAAGGAAAAAAACAATGCAAGCGACTGCCTCCCAAGTCACATCAGAGCGTCTCGACGCTGCCGCTGTCTTCACGACTGAAATTTTTGAAGATGAGCCGGCAACCCATATTCTTCCTGCGCTGAAGCAAGAAGCTAAAATCTCCGGCCGCGACCACCTCCTCGTTCGTCGCCGCCGCAGAGAGCGTCGTCTCGCGACACGCTAACCCCCATGCGTTTCCCCTCGCATCATTGCCCCGCTGTCATGGTGGGGCGATTTGCGTTGGGCGACGCTTAAAGGTCCATCACGTCTTTCGGTTTGATGAAATTCCGTAACCGGAAATATGCCGGTATGAATGCGCCGTCTTGGTCTGATTCAAATAGAACCGCGGCGCCCGTTGGAAGCTTTGCTGCGATGCGGATCGCGGCTTGATGATCCACACTTCCGGCCTCACGCAAAATGCTAAGGGCGAGATCGTGTAGCCCAGGATTGTGCCCGATCACGATAAGTGTTTGGACGCCGTCATTCTCCGAAATCAGGTCCGCAATACCGCGCTCTCCGGCAAGATAGAGATCATCTTCCAAAGAGACCTCGCAGATTTTGAACACATCAGACAAGTGAGTCCAGGTTTCGCGGGTCCGTCGCGCCGTCGAAACGATCGCTCGCCCAGGCGACCACCCTTCTGCCTTCAACGCTTTCGCCATCGCAGGGGCCGCTGCATGTCCGACGGATGTGAGCGCGCGGGCGTGATCATCGATCCCTTCTGACCAGGGC
>JBCBGJ010000402.1:0-2782 GCA_038526925.1 Pseudomonadota bacterium | reverse complement strand
CAAATCCGGTTGGCAATTGGCCCGCCGCTTTGATCGGGAACTCACGCGTATTGTTGAACTTCACATCAAGCCGTTGCCAGAGAGCTGGTCGGTGGACGCGCACGATGAGGACCATGTCCGCGTCACGGCGACCGGCGGGCTTGATGTGAAGTTCAACAATACGCGTGAGTTCCCGATCAAAGCGGCGGGCCAATTGCCAACCGGATTTGAGATGGCGAGCCTCTACAATTCCCGCTTCCAACCGCGCGGCCTGCAAATGGCGCTGTTTGGCGCGACGGATGCCTTGCGCGCCATGGGCGTCGACTGGGACACGGTGCTCGAGCACATCAATCCTGATCAGGTCGGCGTCTATTCCTCAAGCGGCTTCGGCCAGATGGACAAAGAAGGCTATGGCGGCATGCACCAAGCCCGCCTCAAAGGCGAGCGGGTGACCACTAAGGCCTTGGTCATGGGCATTAACTCGATGCCGACAGATTTCATCAATGCCTATGTCTTGTCGAATGTCGGGATTGCGAGCAGCTCTGTTGCGGCCTGCGCGACCTTCCTGTCGAACTTGCGCCATGCAGTGTCAGACCTGCAAGCCGGGAAAATCCGCGTTGCGATGGTTGGGAATAGCGAGGCGCCGATCGGGCCTGAACTTATGGACGGCTTCGGAACGATGGGAGCCCTCGCCAGCGACGATAATATGATCAAAACCTATGGCACGGACGAGATCGACTATCGCCGCGCCAGTCGTCCATTTGGCAAGAATTGCGGCTTCACCATCGGTGAGTCGAGCCAGTATTTTATCCTCATGGATGATGCGCTTGCCCTGGAGCTTGGGGCGCCATGTCTCGGCGCTATTACCGATGTCTTCATCGATGCGGATGGGACGAAGAAATCCATTACGGCGCCGGGACCCGGTAATCATATCAGTATGGCGAAAGCCGTTGCGGCGGCCTCCACCATTGTCGGGAAAGAGACGGTTCAAAACAAAAGTATGGTGCTCGCGCACGGCTCGAGCACGCCGCAAAATCGTATCTCTGAATCGCAAATTTTTGACCAAGTTGCCGAAGCCTTTGGAATTGAAGACTGGCCGGTGATCGCAGTGAAGGCCTATCTCGGCCACACGATTGCGCCTGCCAGTGGTGACCAGCTCGCAGCCGCGCTTGGCTGCTTCAAATATGGCGTCCTGCCCGGCATCAAGACCATCGATGGGGTCGCAGACGATGTCTATCAGGACCGTCTAAGCCTCGGACCGGATCATCAATCGCGCGGCCCGGAAGATGTCGAGGTTGCGATCCTCAACTCCAAAGGATTTGGCGGGAACAACGCGTCTGCGGTGGTGCTATCACCCACACGAACTGAGGCGATGCTGGAGAAGCGTTACGGCACAGAGGCCATGCAGACCTATCTTAAGAAACGCGAAGCCAGCCTGACCGCATCCGCTGCCTATATCGCGAAAGCCGATTGCGGAGAGTATGCACCCATCTATCGGTTCGGTGAGGCTCAAATTCAGGAATCCGATATCGAAATCAGCGAAACGGCGGTCAAAGTGCGTGGCCTCGCCAATGCGATCGCGCTGCCGACAGAGAACCCGTTCGCCGATATGACGGAGTAGGGCGTCTCGCTACGGAAGGCCTTTCCTCAAATTGACAGCGCTACTGCCGGGCCGCAAGTTGACCAAAACGCGGGAGGTTGCGCATGCGCCGTTTATATTCAGGGCTTCTAGCGAGTGTTATACTTGCGGGCTGCAATCCAGGTTCAGATCAAGCCACGGTAGAGGCTGACGCACCGCCGGAAGCTGCTCCGGAAGCGGTCTTGGAAACCATCGCAACGGGCGCCAACATCTCCGGCGCCAATGGCATTCATTTTGGGCCGGACGGCTTGCTCTATGTCACTTCAGTGATCGGGTCGGATCTGACACTCCTGAATCCAGAAACCGGCGAAAAGGTTCGGCGCTTCACCGCTGAAGATGGTGTGTTCGGACCAGACGATGTCGCCTTCGCGCCTGACGGGT
Organism: Pseudomonadota bacterium; assembly: GCA_038526925.1. Classification (GTDB taxonomy): domain Bacteria; phylum Pseudomonadota; class Alphaproteobacteria; order Caulobacterales; family Hyphomonadaceae; genus Henriciella. The sequence goes on along the minus strand of JBCBGJ010000402.1, from coordinate 783 downwards.
CATACTATTGGACATCGATCTTAACGGGGCAGGTGGCTGGCTTTACGCCTGAAGGGGAGAAAGTCGTCGCGGCGCAAATTCCGCCGGGCGCCAATCCAATTACATTTTCAGATGATGGCCGCCTGTTTGTCTCGCAGTGTTTCCTAGGGACGACCCTCTATGAGCTCGATCCCAAAGGAGAGGCCGCGCCGCGCGTGATCGCGGACGATCTTGGTCCCGGCTGCGGTCTAAACGGGATGGATTGGGGGCCAGATGGACGCCTTTACGGTCCGCGCTGGTTTGCTGGTGAGGTGGTCAGTTTCGATGTCGATACCGGGGAGCGCCGGACCGAGGCGACCGGGTTTGCTGTTCCGGCCGCGATTAAGTTTGATAGCGAAGGCACACTCCACGTGCTCGATACCGGGACTGGCGAAGTCGTTCGCATGGGCGAAGAGGGCCGCGAAGTGATCGGAACCCTGACCCCCGGTCTCGATAATTTCGCCTTTGATAGTTCCGACACGATCTTCGTCTCGAGCTATACTGATGGCTTTATCAAACGCCAGAATGAGGACGGGACGTTCACCGACCTTCAGCCAGGCGGCATGTCTCATCCCGGCGGTGTGGCCGTGATCGGGGACACGGTTTGGGTGGCCGATGTCCACGCCTTGCGCGGCTTTGATCGGGAAACCGGCGAAGAGATCATTACACAGCGAAACATTGTCGGCGTCGGCGAACTCGGCGGGTCACTGAATGTTTCGGCCGATGGCGACAATCTGATCCTCAGCTCGATCGGAAGGCGTCGTG
>JBCBGJ010000401.1:0-2784 GCA_038526925.1 Pseudomonadota bacterium | reverse complement strand
AAAGGGCACTCGAGCTCTTCGTCTATGACAAGGCCAACACGCTGTTTGCTGTCCTGTTTGGGATCGGGTTTTGGATCCAAATGGAGCGCCTAACAGCAAAAGGGGTGGCTTTGTCATAGACGAAGAGCTCGAGTGCCCTTTTGACCGCTTGGTCGAACCCGGCGCTGGATAGCGCCGCGAGCTGCTCTGCGGTGGCGGTCATGCCTTCCCCGCCGAGCTCGTCGAGATTTGCGATCAAAACGCCGAGTAAGGCGAAGCCGCGTAACACGTCTAGAATTTGATATCGTTCAGTTGAAGGAGTGGGCGCAGCAGCCCGGGATGCGTCAGTCATTATTGGCCCCAGCCAGCCCGACGCAGTTCGAGCACAAATTGAAGATGTCCCTTGATTTGAGCCTTAGAACCGTTCTCGCCGCGTATCAAGCGGGCGCGACGGCTCTACATGCTCCGGATCGGACCTTCGACTTCGGAAACAGGTTTTCCCGCGCCTTTGCCATAGCCATACTTCTTTAGAAGACCGCGGAACTGGTGATAGCTAAGGCCGAGTGTTTTGGCGGCTTTGCCTTGATGGCCTTCATGCGCAGAGAGCGCGGTATCGATCAGGCTCGTTTCAAATAGGCGAATTTGATCCTCAAACGGAATGTCGAGCACAGGCGGAGGCGGCGCGGCCGGGGTCTGTGTTTGCGCGTCTTGGCTCGGTGCTGGTGACTTTAGGTTCGCCGCGGGGCGCCAAGGAGACGCGAAGGGGTCAAGCGCGCCTGGATCAAACTGGACAGGATCAACCGAATGCTCGGCGATCGCGCGATAGGTGATGCGCTGCGCGAAATTGCGAAGCTCGCGCACATTGCCGGGCCAGCTATGCGCTTCCATGGCGGCGATGGCGGAGGGGGCAAAGCCTGGAAAGTCCTCTGCCATCTCACGCGCCATGCGCCGCGCAAAGAAATCCGCGAGCAGCGATATATCGGCAGGCCGCGCCCGCAGGGGCGGCAGGGTCACGACATCAAAGGCCAAGCGATCCAGCAAATCCGCGCGGAAGTCGCCGCTTGCGGCTTTGCTCGGCAGGTCGACATTTGTCGCGGCTACCACGCGAACATTCGTGGTCAGGACTTTTTCTCCGCCGAGGCGCTGAAACTCGCCATACTCGACCACGCGGAGCAGTTTTTCCTGAACCTGCATCGAGGCGGTCGCGATCTCGTCTAAAAAGAGGGTGCCACCATTTGCGAGCTCAAACCGGCCGAGCCGCCGCTCCGTTGCACCGGTAAACGCCCCGCGCTCATGGCCGAATAGCTCACTGTCTAAGAGTTGTTCGGACAGGGCGGCGCAATTCACTTTCACAAATGGACCTTCCCAGCGCCTGGATAGGAAGTGCATTCGCTCGCCAATCAGCTCTTTACCAGTGCCGCGCTCGCCAATGATCAGGCAAGGGCGGTCAAGCGGGGCCAAGCGAGAGACATGCTCCTGGGCTTCCAGCCAACTCGGATCCTCTCCGATCAATTGAGGGGTCTGATTGCCAATCATGAGGTCTATTTAACAAAAAAATTTGGTCAAAACAACCAATAGTATAAGCAATATTTGCCATTTTAGCTTAAGCGGATATCGTCAAAAAAGAAAAATAATACATAAAAACAATGTATTATGAATTTAATTCAAAACTGGCACGGTCCTTGAAATCAATTTGGCATGGCGGCCAGAGGGGTCGCTCGCAAGAAGGATAGAAAAACAATGACTGAGCGCTCTTACGAAAATGGCTATGGCGACCGTTACGACCAAGCCCGCCGTGAGAGTGGCCGCTTTGGCCGCTACCTCTCCACACGTTCACCAGAGACATGGATGTTCTTTGTCGCTGGTGTCTTCCTCGGCGGCTTCTTCTTCTAAGAGCTGAAAACAGCCTAAAGAACCCGCGTTTCCTCCCACCCCCTTTGAACCCCAAAAGATACAAGGAAAAAATATCATGGGAATGTTCTCTCGCCTCGGCGACATCATCAACTCCAACATCAACGCGATGCTGGACAATGCTGAAAACCCAGAAAAGATCGCACGTCTAATGATCCAAGAAATGGAAGACACCCTCGTCGAGGTTCGCACCGCAGCGGCTCGGGCGATGGCTGATAAAAAAGAAATGGAGCGCGAGATTGCGCACTATTCTGACATCCGCGCCGATTGGGAATCCAAAGCTGGCCTGGCGATCGATAAAGGTCGTGAAGATCTGGCGCGTGGCGCACTGATCGCGAAAAAGAAAGCCGAGCAAGAAATTACACGCCGCGAAGAAGCGATGGAACTTGCTGAAGAAGCTTTTCACAAGCGTCAGGATGACTTGAGCCGCCTGCAAGCGAAACTCGATGAAGCGAAAGCGAAGCACCGCGCTCTGATGATGCGCCGCGACGCTGCAGAGCAACGTATCCGTGTTCGTGAGCAGACTTATGACACCCGCGTCGATGATGCGCTGTCACGCTACTCAGCGGTTGAGCGCAAAGTTGACGAGTTGGAAGCCTATGCCGAAACCATTCGCGGCGGCGAGCCAACCCTCGAGCAAGAGTTTGCAGATCTCGAACGTCATGATGCGATCGAAGAAGAGCTAAAGGCGCTCAAAAAGGCGCGCACCAAGTCAGCCCCAAAAGCTGCAAAGTCAGCTGAAAAGAAGGAGGCCTAATCCATGTTAGTCCCATTCGTTATTCTTGCTGGCTTTATGACCGCAATCACCGCACCGGGCCTTATCGCCCTCCACTTAGAAGATCGCCGTAAGGCAAAAACCGAGGCTGCTGACTAATTATGGAAGACGAATTCATC
>JBCBGJ010000400.1:0-2795 GCA_038526925.1 Pseudomonadota bacterium | reverse complement strand
CCCCGCGCGTCGTCGACGGTAAAGTCCTGATCGGGAATGGCGGCGCAGAGCTTGGAGTGCGCGGGGCACCGGTAATTGTGTAAGGCTTAGACTGATCGACAGTCACTTTGGACCAGATCCGTTCACCGGTTTTGGCATCCAAAGCCTCAACTCGGCCATCTATAACGCCAAGAAACAGTTTGCCCTCATAGAGCGCGACGCCTCGGTTCACGACATCGCAGCACGCGTTGACGCCCACCGCGCGGTCCACATCTGGATCATAGACCCAAAGTTCCTCCCCGGTTTTCGCATCAAGTGCATAAACGATCGACCAGGCAGAGGTGACATACATCACACCATCAATCACGATTGGCGTGGATTCGACGCCGCGTGAGGTTGCGAGATCATACGTCCACGCAACCCCAAGCTCGCCAATATTGTCAGCTGTGATCCCGGTCAGCGGCGAGTGGCGCGTTTCCTCACGATCAAAGCCATATCCAAGCCATTCAGCCGGTGTTGCAGCTGCATCGTTCAGCCGATCATCTGAGACATCGGCAAACGTAACGTCTTCTGTTGCAGCATCGGCGCTCTGGTCGCCCGGCTCTTGCTCGCCGGAACAGGCCGATAGAACAAATAAAGATGCAGCCGTAAGGGCCGCAATGTTAAGCGGTTTCATGGACGCTTTCCTCGTTTCCTCACTCTGAGCGGCGTCTTTTGCGCCGTTTCTAGGGTTGTTACACTAGCCGAAATCAGTGTCCAGTCGAGACGCGACCCAGCGGCAAGCATGAATGCTGACAAAAAGGTGGTGTCGGCGGCTATGTGGCTTATATCGCAGGTGCGCAAACGGGCAGAAATGGGGTTTCGTTATGGCGGATGAGAAGAAGCTCAAGAAAAACCTCACGCTGTTTGACGTTTATGCCGTCTCCACCGGTGCCATGTTCAGCTCCGGGTTCTTTCTGCTCCCGGGTATCGCTGCGAGCTACACGGGCGATTCCGTCTATCTGGCTTACTTGTTGGCAGGCTTTCTGATCATCCCTGCCATGCTGTGTATGGCGGAGCTTTCCACAGCGATGCCGAAAGCTGGCGGAACCTACTATTTCCTCGACCGTGCTTTGGGACCTTTGTTCGGCACGATTGGCGGCCTCGGCTCTTGGGTGGCTGTGGTGTTTAAGAGCGCCTTTGCGCTGGTCGGGATGGGCGCTTATCTCAGCCTCTACTTGGACGTCCCCATCTTGGTTTTGGCCGTCATCCTGACCTTAGTATTTGGTCTCATCAACGCAGTCGGCGCGAAAGAGACCACGTTCTTACAGAGACTATTGGTGGCAACGCTTGTGGTCATTTTGGCTGCGTTCGTCATCCTGGGGATCGCCCATACAGGCGTCGCTGAAGGCCTGAGACCTAACGCTGAATCGCAACCTTTCTTCACGGCAGGAACCGTAGGTTTTGTTGCGACCATCGGCTTGGTCTTTGTGTCCTATGCGGGTCTGACAAAGGTCGCCAGCGTCGCTGAGGAAGTTCAAAGCCCGGACCGAAACATTCCGCTTGGCATGGTGCTGTCTCTGCTCACGGCAACCGCGATCTACACGCTAGGTCTGATTGTGATCATCGCCATTCTTCCGGTTGAGAACCTGTATGGAAGTCTCACACCCGTGGCAGATGCTGGCCGCCAATTCGTTGGCGACTGGCCGTTCGATCTCGGAGTCATTCTGATCGTCGTATCAGCAATTGCCGCGTTTGCCTCGACAGGTAATGCTGGGATCATGTCCGCCAGCCGCTATCCGTACGCAATGGCGAAAGACAAGCTCCTACCGCAACGGTTCGCGGTGATTGGCCGGTTTGGAACCCCCGTCTTTTCGATCGCCGTCACCACACTCTCGATGATTGCAGTGCTTCTTCTTTTCAATGTCGAAGCCGTGGCCAAACTCGCCAGTGCCTTCCAGCTCTTTCTGTTCGGATTGGTCAGCGTCGCCGTGATCGTCATGCGCGAAAGCCGGATCGCCACCTACAAGCCAGGGTATCGTTTGCCATTCTATCCTTGGCTGCCGATTGCGGGCATCCTGGTATCCTTCTGGCTGATTGTTGAAATGGGCATTCTGGCCATCGGTTTTACCGGAATGCTGACCATTGCCTGTGCGCTTTGGTACCAGTTCTATGCCTCAGGACAGCTGGCACGGCGCGGCGCAATCTATCATGTCCACGAACGTCTTGGACAAATGCGTTATGAGGGGCTTGAACGCGAGTTGATGACGATCATCCATGACCGAACGCAGAAGCAAAACCTCACTTATGAAGCCCTGATCGCGCGATCTGTGGTCCACACCTATAGCCACGGCACTTATTCGCGCGACATGATTGTCGATGAGGTCAAAAACATCGCGCACACCGCCTATGATATTGACGAAGCGATCATGGAAGATGTCTTCAATTCAGGCACGGCAACGCTTCATCCACTCAGTGAACATGTTTTGCTCGCCTATCGCAGCCATGATGGCCTCACTAGCCCGGAATTGGTGGTCTTCCGCTTCACCCGACTCGCCGCAATGGATATGGAAGAGGCCAAAGACGTTCACACAATCATGATGCTGATTTGCCCGCGCAAGCCTGCAGGGCTCGATTTACGCTTAGCGGGTCACTTGGCTGAAGTGGTGCAATCCTACGATTTCGAACGCCGCTGGCTAGCGGCAACGTCCGATAAGGAGATGAATGAGATTCTGATGCGGGATGATCATTTCCTACACGCACCCATCTCAGATCTTGGGAGCCTCGAGGACTATGTCGGACGTCCGCTTTCAGAGATCGAGCTACCGAAAAACCGA
>JBCBGJ010000399.1:0-2804 GCA_038526925.1 Pseudomonadota bacterium | reverse complement strand
CGCGCAGTGGGCACCAGGGCGCCAATGGCGATCCCGCAGGGGCCAATCAACGCTGGTCTCTGGACTTCGTCTCTGACACCCTGTCGCGCGGTCGCCGCTTCCGCATCCTAAACGTGATTGATGACTTCAGTCGTGAATGCCTCGCCGCCTTGGTTGATACGTCACTCTCAGGCGAGAGGGTTGCCCGTGAGTTGGACCGGATCGCCGAGATGCGTGGATACCCCTGCATGGTAGTCAGCGACAATGGAACCGAACTAACTTCAAACGCAATCCTGAAGTGGCAAGAAGATCGCAAGGTTGATTGGCATTACATCGCACCTGACAAGCCAATGCAGAACGGGTTCGTGGAAAGCTTCAACGGCAGAATGCGCGACGAATGCCTGAACAAGCATCTGTTCGACAGTCTACGCCATGCCCCCTTGTTGATCGCTGCTTGGCGTAACGACTTCAACCACCACCGCCCACACACAAGCCTCGCTGGCCTGACGCCAGCGGAATATGCTAACCGGTCAAAGGAAGACCAAAACCTGAACAGAGCTAACCTAAATTAGCGGACTCCAAGGGGAGCAGGTCATCAGCAGTAAGCCACCAGTACAAAAGTAGAGATGGAAATGGTGGTTACAGAACCACTCTAACCCGGGTCGGGTTTGATTGATTGCAAAGAATGATTTTGGCGTTGGTTGGACCGCCTCTAGAGTCAGCAGCATGGGACAAAGTTCCTCTTATCCTAGAGAGGCTGATGCCCGGTGTCAGGCAGGAGCGAGATTGGACGAACCGTTTCTGGCCGGTTGATGTTTGCTGCGCATGTGTTGGCGAGAACGGCGAACTAGTGTTCGGTGTTGTACCCCAAATCCCTTCTTTTGATGCTGACCGCCCCACGGTTCCCTACATCATCATCGAAGTTAAGGCTCCCAAGCTCAGGGACGGAAAGGAACAACTGCGCTCTTACACCCACGCCACGGGTGCACCGTTGGCCGTTTGGAGCAACGGCATTCTGGCCGAAGTCTGGCACCGTAAGAACCCCAACTACTTTGTTCCCATTCACCATCTGCCACGGGCCGCACAGACGATTGAGGATATTGTCGATCAGCCATGGACCATCCAGACCCTTATCGACAAAGAGAATGAGCAGGAGCGTGAAGGGTCAAAAGCACGGTCGCTGCGCGAGTTGATCGTGGACATGGAGAACGAAGTGCTGGCCAATGCTGGCGTCGATGTCTTCGAAGAAGTCTTCAAGCTGATCTTCACGAAGCTGTATGACGAGATGGCAACGCATCGGGGCCAGCATCCCTATCTGCGCTTCCGCAACACCAATACCGCCGCGCAACTCAAGCGCGCCATGCAAGACCTGTTCGACGAAGCAAAGCGCAAATGGCCCGGCGTCTTCCTTGACGATGAACGCATCCGCCTGTCACCGGATCACCTTCAAGTCTGCGTCGGCTCACTCGAAGAATGGAAGCTGTTCAACTCCAATCTCGACGTGATCGACGACGCCTTCGAATACCCCGTGAACAAGTCGTCAAAGGGTGAAAAGGGGCAGTACTTCACGCCACGTTGGGTCGTCGATTTGTGTGTGAAGATGCTCAATCCGCAGGAGCATGAGACCGTGATCGACACGGCTTGCGGTTCGGCAGGCTTCACGGTGCACACCATGTTCCACGTCTGGCGTCAGATTATGGAGGACTTGGGCCTCGAAGAAAGCCACCTGTTTACAATGGACCAGAAGCCGCCGCGCTGTGAGAACTATGTGCGCGACAAGGTGTTCGCTATCGACTTCGACGAGAAGTCCGTGCGCGTGTTTCGTTGCCTCAACCTCATTGCGGGGGATGGCGAAACCAACGTGCTGCACCTCAACACACTGGACTGGACCAAGTGGGACGAGACAGTGAAGCAGGACGAATGGTCCGACACCTACGGTGACGGGTGGCGGCGACTGCGCAAGAGGCGAGCGAACCCGCGTCAGGCAGACTATCGGTCCTTCGGCTATGACGTGTTGATGGCCAATCCGCCCTTCGCGGGCGATATCAAGCAGTCGGACATGCTGTCGCCCTATGACCTTGCCCACAAGAAGACGGGCAAGTTGGAGCGTGCAGTGGGCCGCGACTTGCTATTCATCGAACGCAATCTGGACTTCTTGAAGCCGGGCGGGCGCATGGCCGTGGTGCTACCGCAGGGCCGGTTTAACAACTCGTCCAATCAGCGGGTGCGCGAGTTCATCATGGAACGCTGCCGCATCCTCGCCGTGGGGGGCCTACACCCCAACACCTTCAAGCCGCACACGGGCACCAAGACAAGCGTGCTATTCGTGCAGAAATGGAACGACGATCCCGTCGAAGGGCCGCTTTGTCCCAAGGTGGATGACTACACCATCTTCTTCGCCACGCAGCAGGTGGAAAGCGTCAACAACTCGGGCGAGAAGGTCTATCTGCGCCGTGATGATGGAACCCTTATGCGCGATACGCACGGGCACTTCATCGTTGCCCATGACCTCTACAACTATGAAGGGCTAACGCAGGACGGGATAGCCGAAGCCTTCCAAGAATTCGCGGAACAGGAGCAGTTCAGTTTTTTTCGCCACGCCCCTTCGACAGTGACCGCCTAAGCGCACTGTTGGAGGGGCTGGAAGCCTCGATCCTACCGCATTCGGAGGCATTGCTTGACAACGAAGTCGGCAGGCTTGATGCCACGTACTTTCTGAAGTCCGATGTCTCGAAGCTCCATTCGTTGGCTGCACTGGAACACGACAGACTTGGCAGGCTTCGGCTATCCCGTCCTGCGTTAGCCCTTCATAGTTGTAGAGGTCA
>JBCBGJ010000398.1:2064-2809 GCA_038526925.1 Pseudomonadota bacterium | reverse complement strand
CTTCTACCCCGAAATAAATGTGCGGGATCCCTGCGCGGAAGAAGACGGCGTGGTCGGAGAGCAGCGTCCAATCCTCTCGACCACCACCTTGATCAAATCCAAGCTGCACTGTTACAGGCGCGGTTTCCGCGACCGTGTCCACGAGAGTGACCATATCCGGCCAGTGATGCGTACCGGACGCCCAGAGTATGCCGTTGTCTCCCCGCGAGACCATGTCGAAGTTCAGGTTGAGCGCTATCTGATCTAGGGAGATTGGAGGGCTGCTAATGAAATCACGAGCGCCGCCGAACCCATCCTCTTCAGCATCAAAGAAAACGAAGTGGACGTCATGCGCTGGCGGCGTTTTGGAAAAGTGCTCCGCGATTGCTAGCGCGCCAACGACACCTGAAGCATTGTCGTCTGTGCCATTGTAGATTTCACCGTCCCACACGCCGAGATGATCATAGTGAGCAGAGATGACCATCGCGATACCGTCAGCGTCACTGCCAGGTATCATACCAATCACGTTCACGCCGTCTTTGTTCGGCACACTCGCGGCGCCGGTTTCAGGATCACGGAACGGGCCATATTTAAACGGATGCTCAAACGATCCAGCCACCGGCTTCACGCCCAAGAATTCCAGCCGGTCGATGATCATCGCGCGCGCAGCTGCACTTTCGGGGCTACCGGCTTGCCGGCCTTGCATCTCGTCCGAACTGAGCGCTTCGAACAGCTCGAGCGCAAATGGTGCACTAAAGCCCTCAAG
>JBCBGJ010000398.1:0-2056 GCA_038526925.1 Pseudomonadota bacterium | reverse complement strand
CGGCTTGCCGGCCTTGCATCTCGTCCGAACTGAGCGCTTCGAACAGCTCGAGCGCAAATGGTGCACTAAAGCCCTCAAGCACGCCTTTTTCGGTCTGTGGTGTGGGCGAGCAAGCGGCTAAGCCACTAAACAATACGATCCCGATGGCTTTTCTAATCGTGTCCATTTCGACCTCTATTTTGTCCATCGAAAACTGTCTATGCGACCGACCGAAGACAGCACAGGAAAATAAATTGATCCAGTTGGAAAGCTCACACGTAGAGTCACCCAGAGAGAGCATTCTCTCTTCGCATTGGCGGGCGTGAGACGTTTCCTCCCTCCCTGTTTCCGCGTGCTAATGCGGGCTTACTTCTGGTCCATCGGGGCAATATGCGCCTCGGCCATATACTCGATGGACCTCATTTCATGTAAACGACTGACGGTACGCTGGAACTCAAAGCTGCCATCGCCCTTGGGATAAAGCTGTTCAGGCTCTGCGGCGGCGCTCGCCACGAGCTTTACCTTGGCTTCATAAAGCGTATCGATCAGGGTTACGAAACGCGCGGCTTCATTGCGCTTGGCGGGACTCAGAACGGGAACGTCCTCAAGCAGAACCGTATGAAATACGGATGCGATCGCGCGATAGTCTTCCGCCCATAGCGGCTGGGCGCATAGCTCCTCGAATGTAAACCTCGCAACGCCTGCGGCTTCGCGGTTCACGGGAACTTTACGACCTTTGACGGTGAGGACGCAGCTTTGCGGGGCCGCGCCAAGCGTCAGTCTTTCAAACGCATTATCGAGCGGGGCAGAACCGTCTGCAGCGGCGTACCAAACCGGCGCTTCTGTTAGGCGCTCTAAGCGATAGTCACGCTCAGATGCGAGCTCAAACACGTCATGCTGCGCTTTCAAGAGGTCAATAAATGGAAGGAAGAGGTGCCGATTAAGACCATCCTTATAGAGATCATCGGGATGTCTATTCGACGTCGCAACCACAGTGACGCCGCGCTTAAACAGTTCTTCGAAAAGGCCCGCCAGGATCATGGCGTCAGCGATTTGTGTGACTTGAAACTCATCGAAGCAGATTAGTTTGGCTTCGGAAGCGAACTGTTTCGCCACCGGGAAGATTGGGTTTGAGACATCCTTGCGTTTGCGCGCCTCGTTTAAACGATCTTGGACCCGCCCCATAAATTCATGAAAGTGGACCCGCATCGCTTTGACAGGCGCTGCGGCGTAGAAAACATCCATTAGCATGGACTTACCGCGACCAACGCCGCCCCAAAGGTAAAGTCCATGAACAGCCTTCGGTTTCGAAAACCAGCCACCTTTCCCGCCGCTCTGTAGGCGCTGCAGCAAATCATCTAGCTTTGCCGCTGCTTCAGCCTGAGCAGGATCGCGGGTGAGCGCGCCAGACTCAATACGAGCGTTGAGAGTTTCTGTGACTGCACCCAACTCAGCCGCCTCCCAGCGCGCCAGCGATTTGAGTTGAGAAGCTTGAAAACGCACTCGGCGCAATCAAGATTGTCGTAAGAAGCCCGGCGAAGGCACCGCCCAAATGGGCCTCATGTCCGATCGTCTTATTCTCTCGCTGCGCCAAAACTGCTGAGACGACGACGAAAGCCAAACCGAGCACGACGGCTGGCATGAAGAACGGGATCGGGAAAATCATCAGAGGCTCGAACGGACGGAACAGAATAAAACTCAAGATGATGCCTGAGGTCGCGCCAGACGCCCCTAAGGCGCGGTAGAAAGGCTTATTCTTATTCTCAAGCAAAGCCCATGCATTACCGCCCAAAAGCGATACAAAATAGATGCTCAAATAACCGGTGGTACAAACCGCCCGCTCGACGAACCCACCAAACATAAACAGCACATACATATTCACGAACAGATGGATAAAACCGCCATGTAGAAACCCGCTTGTGACCATGCGGTGCCACTCTTTGTCTGACAGAATGGATCCGACATGAAACAAGTTCTTTTCCATGAATTTCGCATTTGAGAGGGCGAAAAGACTCGCGATCACATTCGCTGCGATGAGCAGCGACGTGACAGGAATCATCAAAAATTGATCCATTTC
>JBCBGJ010000397.1:0-2814 GCA_038526925.1 Pseudomonadota bacterium | reverse complement strand
CGAGCTCTCAAATGCGCTTAAAAACCGATTGTGCCGCGCGACCGGGTGCCTAGACTATGCAGCCCTTTCAGCCCAGTTGGAGCGGGTATGCGATATGGTTGAGCAGGCGTTCTGCGAAAAAATTGGAGATGTTCCGACGGAGTCCTGAAGTTCAAACGTTTGATCTGTGAGTTCAAAAAGAAAGGACACTAAGTCATGAAGAAACTCACGATTGCGGCGCTGGTTACTGTTGTTATTGCTGGCGCAACTTACACCGCTATGGCGCAACATCATCGCGGCGGCCCTGGCCAAATGCTGGAGCAGGTCGACGCAAACGCAGATGGCGCTGTCACAAAGGCAGAGATTGATGCGCACCGTGCGGATAAGTTTGCGAGCGCTGATACCAATCGCGATAATCTCGTCTCAGCGGCAGAATTCGAAGACTTCTCTATTGCCGAACGCGAGCGCAAACAGGCTGAACGCCGTGCGAAACGGTTTGCCAAACTAGATTCGAATGGCGACGGCATGATCACTGCCGAAGAGCACGCCGCCGCAGACGATAAGCGCATTGACCGCTTGTTCGAGCGTATGGATGCAGACGGCGATGGCGTCATCACGGAAGCTGAACGCGAAGCAGCAAAAGAGGCGATGAAGGAACGTCGTGGCAAACGTGGTATGGGTCGCCGCGGATAAAGTAGTCCGGCGGCGATCTATTCTCCGCCACTGGATTGACCGACAAGCGCGAGCCATCCTCCCACTCGCGCTTGTCGCAGAATCCGCTACACTCTCCTCGTGTCTGGGCTTTCTGAACTTGATCAAATCACCCGCGCCTCTAGCGGGGACAGGGCTGCTCAGGCAGCGCTGGTCAATCGGAATATGCCCATCGTCTTCCGCGTCGCGTATCGCATGTTGCAAGACCGCGCTGAGGCTGAAGACGTGACGCAGGAAACCTTCCTTAGGGCTTGGAAAGCCTTGCCAGGCTGGCAACCCAAAGCAAAATTCTCGACCTGGGCATGTACGGTTGCTCTGAACCTTTGCCGGGATCGTTTGCGTAAGAAGAAGCCGGTTTTGATGGACGAATTGCCTGAGCGCGTGGACACCGCGCTTCGGCCAGAGGAATACCTGTCCTCGCAACAAACGCTGAAAGGCATTGAGGCGAACATCGCCGCCCTTCCGGAACGCCAACGTGAAGCCTTGTCGCTTTGCGCTTTGGAAGGAATGACCAATATAGAAGCTGCAGCAGCCATGGATGTCAGTGTCCGGGCGCTTGAGAGTTTACTCGCTCGCGCGCGCCGGACTTTAAAAGCTCGAATGAGCGACGTCTTGGCAGGAGAAAAGCAATGACCCGCGAGAAGATGACTGTTGAACGTGCAATCGAGCTGATCGAAGCCTTCGGCGCTGAGCCTGCCGGTTGGCCAGAGGATGAGCGCGAGGCTGCTTCAGCTCTGATTGCGGCGGAGCCGGATCGATTTGCAGAAGCGCTTTCCGAAGCACGCGCTCTAGATCAATTACTGTTGAATGAAGCGTTGCCAGAGCCGAGTGCGGATCTGGCCGCGGCGATATTGGCGAGCGCGCCGATCGCCGCGTCAGAGAGCAAAAGTTTTCTCGGCGCTTTGTCTTCGCTCGTGTTTCCGCGCGGCGTTCGGTGGCCAGCTGGCGCTGCGCTTGCAAGCCTGGTGATGGGATTAGTCGGCGGCTATGCATACGCGGCGGGCGATGTTGGATATGACCAAGCGGACGCGGTCTACTATGCGGCCTTCGGGGTCGACAGCGACGCATCTTGGTTGAGTTTGGAGTAGGGGATGAGCGAAGACACGAAATCTCGTTTGCCGATTTGGCTCATCGTTTCGCTGATGGCGAATGCGCTCCTGATTGGTTTGATCATTGGCGGCGGTCTTGGCCAACGCAAGTCTGGGGCGAGCCCTTCAATTCCGGGTGACGAGCGCGCCTTGATCCGCGGTATCGATGAGGCGGTGCCGAGCGATCAACGCCAAACGGTTCGCCGCGCGTTCCGACGCGCCTTTGAAGATTCTCGAACAGAGCGGCGGGCGGTTCGGGACGTCCGCCGCAAGCTGGGCGCACTTCTGTCCGCTGACCCCTATAATGCCGCTGAGGTACAGACAGCGTTTCAAGACTTACGCGATGCGGAATCGGCGATGAAGAAACGGATGCATGATGTGCTGGCGGAGCAGTTTGGCGCTTTAAGCGAAGCCCAGCGCAGCGCTATCGTTCAAGACCTTAATCGGCGCGGGGGGCGGCGCGGTCCTCCGGGTGGCCGCGATCGACGACCTCCACCACCTGGTCCACGCAATTAGTCTTTTCCGCTAACCCACCCAAACAGGTGGGCGTCGATGCGCCCATGGCGCAGCGCGTTCTAGCTGTCCTGCAAGTTGATAAAGTTCCCACTCATTGCCAGCGCGGGCCCCGAACATCATGCCGATCGGTAGATTCTCGCTCGTCCAATGCAGCGGAACTGACATGGCCGGAGATCCGGCTTGGTTCGAGATCGCGCACCAAGGGGCAAAGGTCGTAACCGCCTGCGTATAGGCATCCATATCAGCCGGGTTGAGCGACAGGACACCGGTCTTGTCCGGCACGCGCGACATGGTTGGTGAGAGGACCATGTCATAGCCGCCATCGACAAGAAAATGCTCGTAGGTCAGCCCGGCGGTGATTGAAGCCTGCGTGGCCTTCATCAGCTCTTTCATGGGGATTGTGTTGCCGAACTCCACAAAGCGCGCGGTCACAGGTTCCATGTCTTCCGGTCCGAGCTCGCAGCCTCGCGCTCATCCTCTGGCCAACCGGCAGGCTCAGCGCCGAAGGCTTCGATCAGCT
>JBCBGJ010000396.1:0-2820 GCA_038526925.1 Pseudomonadota bacterium | reverse complement strand
CCTTTTGAAAGCGTGACGCTTGTGTCATCTTTCAAAAGGGGCAACGCTGCGTCACGGTTGACGATTGCGAAGAGAAATCGCTTCCTGTCGCCAGGACCAAGATAGGAGAGCGCTATGACCAGCCTCGGCGACTACGAACATATCAAACTAGAGCAAGAAGGGCAGATTGCGATTCTGACCCTCGACCGCCCGGACAAAATGAACGCCTTCACAGGCAAGATGATGTACGAAATGATTGATGCGTTCGATAAGACGGACGCTAACGATGACATTCGCGCAGTGATTGTTACCGGCGCTGGCGACCGCGCCTTTTGTGCCGGGGCAGACCTCTCTGAAGGTGCAAAGACGTTTGATTACGAAGCGCGCGCCGATATGGGTGAGGCGGACCGTACGAATAAGATCGACATTCAACGCGATGGCGGCGGGCGTCTTACACTCCGCATCTTCGATAGCTTGAAGCCCGTCATCGGCGCGATCAATGGCGCCGCGGTCGGTGTGGGCGTCACCATGCAGCTGCCCATGGATATTCGCATCGCGTCTGACAATGCGCGTTTCGGGTTCGTGTTCAACCGCCGCGGGATCAACCCGGAAGCGGCTTCAAGCTGGTTCTTGCCACGCTTGGTTGGCATTCAGCAGGCCCTGGAATGGTGCTATTCGGGCCGCGTGTTCCCAGCCGAAGAGGCGCTAAAAGGCGGCCTTGTTCACTCCGTACATGCGCAAGCGGATCTGATGACAGTGGCCCGCACGATGGCGAATGAGATTGCGGACAATACGGCTGCCGTTTCGACGACGCTCACCCGTCACATGATGTGGCGTATGCTCGGTGCTAGCCACCCAATGGACGCGCATATTGTTGACAGTGCAGCGATCTATTCCCGCGGTCAGACCGATGATGCCCGCGAAGGCGTGATGAGCTTCCTTGAGAAGCGCAAGCCGGTCTATCCGGTGAAAGTCTCCGACGGCATGCCGAGCTTCTTCCCATGGTGGGAAGAGCCAGAATTCGATTGGATTGGCGAATAAGCCTTACGTCACTGCTGCGTCGAGCAAGAGGTAAGTCGCCAGGCGCGCACTCGCATTCTTGTTCGACGCATGCGTATTCTCGAGTGCGTTGAGCGCATCGGACTCTTCGAGCGCCAGAAAGTCGCGTGCGAGCGTCATCATTTCGAGATTGCCGCGCAGGCGTTGGCGTACACGTTCAACTTGGCGTCCGACCTGTGCATTGATCGCAGAACGTCGTTGATCTTCACCCTTGCGCGCGGCGACCGCAATTTTCTTCTTATCTTTTGGACGGAAAATATCGGTCAGCTTGATGCCGGACTCCTGCAATTGACCGAGGAGGGCTTCGGCGGTTTCTTCTCGCGACAGGATAGAGCGTTCGTCACGCTCCATATCCGCAATAATGTCACTGAGCGACTCGCCGGTTCTTGGTGGCCGCGCAGAGGCGACGGGTTTTTCCAAGCGTACCGGCACTTCGTCTTCGCCGAACACATCGTCTGAATGGTCATCCGAACCATTGCTTCCATTAGAGAATGTGGGCGCTTCGACCTGATCAGAGGCGTTCTCGTCCAGCATGGCTTTCGCCATACGGTTGGCGCTCGCTTCGAACAGGTCTTCTTCTACGGCCCGCGATGGGGATTGAACCACAGGCTTACCTGCAGGTTCCGTCTCTTTCTGGGGGGCTGGTTCCAGGATAGGGTCTGCCTGGGGTTCTGCGGCAAGCGTTTCGCCCGCAACGCGCGTTTCCAGCGTCTTGGTTTTCTTGAGTAGCGCGTGGCTCGTGCTGGTGGCGCGGCGCTCAGCGATATCCATCTCGGCGCGCGCCGCCATACCGGCAGCTCTAACCGCCGCAGCGGCTTGTTGGCCAGCTTCTTTGAGTTCCGCCAGTGCACGTGCAGCCGACTCTGAGGCTTCAAAGGTTTGGTTCTGGATTTGGCTGCTCGCATCCTTCGCGCCGTCCAATGCGATCTTGACCGATTCCATGAGACGGTCGCCTGTCGTTCCAGCAGCCGCGGCGGCGAGCTCTCCCGCGCGGGCGGCGGTCTCAACGGTTTTACGAGACTGCTCCAGTTTTTCTTCCATACGAGCGATTGCAAAGAGCAGGGTCTCGTTTCGCTCACCGGCTTCCGCCGCGAGCGTATCCATTGCGGAGATTTTTTGAGCCAGGCTGCGACCGGTTTGATCGAGGGTTGTTAATCGGCCTTGCAGGGCTTCCTCGGCGGCGCCGACTTCTGTGGCAGCTGCTTTCGCAGAATCGACCATCAGGCGGGCTTGCTCAGGAATCGCCTCGTTCAAGAGATCCGTTTGTTCGCGTAAGTCTTTGGCGAGTTGTTCGAGGCCATTTCGTTCATTGCCAAGCCGCGAAGCCAGATCGCGCGCATTGTCGGCGCTGGCATAGGTGACAGATTCAAGGCGCTGACGCTCATCGCCAATTTCAGCCGACATGGCTTTCATGGCAGAGAGGGCGTGGCCCATCGAACGGTCGACTTCGGCTGACGCGCTCGACATTTCACTTGCGAAGGTTTTGGCTTCATCTGCCATCGTCTCAGCCGGAAGCAGAAGACGCGCGGCAGCTTCCAAGACCAGCGCGTTGGCTGCGGTGGAGCGCGCTTGCTCCCGCGCCATCATACCAGACAGCACGAGCATGAGTCCCGGCAAGATGATGGCGATCAAACCCGCGACAACCAGAGTTGGGTCCAACGCGCCAATGGTCTCTGCGCCGAGCATCGAGACAGTGCCGACCAAGGCTGCGACCCACCATAAGAAGGCAAGCCCCAAACCGCCCCAAGCGGCGCAGAAAGCTTCCGGCTGGCTCGCTTGGGG
>JBCBGJ010000395.1:0-2822 GCA_038526925.1 Pseudomonadota bacterium | reverse complement strand
CGCGCAAATCTACGTGTAGCCAGATATTAAGAATGAGAATAGTTCTCAAAAATGCCTGCCACAGCCAAAGCGGAAGATGCGTCGAGCGCCGTTTTGAAGGATGTCTTTCGAACGCGGACTACCACTAGAAGGTTCCTCGGCATTTTTGAGAACTATTCTCATTCTTAATATCTGGCTACACGTAGATTTGCGCGATTGCAAGTCATTATCATTTGCATTAGGCAAAAACTCGCATTTGGATATTAGGAGAAACATCGATGGCTTTGATTCATCCCAGCGTTTTCACAGCCGCCGCTGTCGCCTTTGTTGCGGTAACGGGGTGCACCACGCCAACGCCAGCTCAGTCGGTCGAGTCGGTTTCGGTCCCGGCGCTGTCAACGTTCGCGCAAGACCGCGAATCGATCCTCGCAATGACAGGGGACTTTAAGGTCACTTTTGACTTCAAAGAGACCGTGTCCTTCGTCGAGGGATATGAGTTGAAAGAACCCAAGCTGTCCGGGGCCCATGAATCGGTTCGGGTCGTAGAGGATCGCGGCGATTTTATCAGCTTGCAGCACCTTCTTGTTGTTGGCCCGGATGAATCCCCGTTCGTTGTGAAGCATTGGCGCCAGGATTGGAAATATGAACCCGCGCGCGTGCTTATGTTTGTCGGCGGAAACGCCTGGGCTTGGCAGGATGTTCCAGCGTCAGAGCGGGCAGGGACTTGGTCGCAAACGGTTTACCAAGTCGATGATGCGCCGCGCTATGGCGCCGTCGGATCTTGGACGTATGAAGATGGCATCGCTGAATGGACCCCGCCGCAAGAGTGGCGACCTTTGCCGCGGCGCGACATGACAACCCGGGATGACTATCATGCGGTGGACGCAGTGAACCGCCATGTTGTCATGCCGTGGGGCTGGGTTCACGAACAAGATAACTCAAAGCTGATCCTAGATGGCGATCCGCAAGCTTTGGCTCGGGAAGTCGGCGTGAACACCTATCTCGCTTTCGATGATTATCCTGTTGCGGCCGCCGAAGACTATTGGGCGGGTACTGCCGATTACTGGGCAGGTGTGCGCGCCGAATGGAACCGGATCGAGGCAGAGTATGAGCAATTCGCGATCACAATCAAAGGTGAGACCGAAGCGCTCTATGGCCCTATCCTGACACTGGCGGATGAAGTACGGGCTGGCGAGAAGGAGCTCGAGCCAGCTCTCGTCGAGGCCCGCGAGGTGATCGATAGTTTTGTCACGCCGGAGCTTGGATTGCTTGCTGATCGCCTGCGCCCAAGTACAAAGCTCGTAAGCCTGGATTAAGCATGCGGACCGCGATTTCTCTGACAATTGCCGCGCTCGCCATGACGGGCGCGGCAATGGCGGACACCGCATATATCGAGCCATCAACCTTTGCTCCAAAGCTCGAACAAACCATCACCGTTGAGACCTCCTTCAACGATTATTGTTGCGTTCCGAAATATCCGGTTCGCTCGCAATCCTTCGCCGTGATTACGCCTGATGGATCTGAAACCGCCCCAGACCGTATCGAGCTGTTTGCAAACAGCACTGTGCTCGAACACACAGTCATGCATGCCGGTACGACGCGCTTCACCACCGGAGAGCGACTCGGCCGAAAGGGTGGGGAATTCGTTCTACTCGATGGCGACTATTACATGGTCAATAGTGACGATGCCGAGCCGATTGAGGTTCCAGACGGCACGCCCATTCTAAGCTCGCAAACTGCCACAGTTTCCGATTCTTATGTTACGATTGGAGATCCAACTTGGGCGAGCGTAGAGGCCTCGATTGGCCGCTTGGTGATGACGCCGCTCGCGCATCCGTCGTCCCTGTCAAAGGGCGACACACTTACCGTTGCACTCAGTTTCGATGGCGAGCCCTTGGCCGGCCAATCCCTCGTGCTGACGCGCTCCGGGCAAGCCGAACGCCCAGGGGACGAAGGCATAAGCTTCGTCTCTGATCCAACCGGAAAGATCGAAATTCCGCTCGAGCACATTGGAACGCATTTGATTATGACGCGTCTGCAAGCGCCGGCCCCCGCGGATGCCGAGACGGATATCCGAAGTTACACGACGTCGCTGACATTTCATGTCGGCCTGTAAGTATGCGGTATCCTTGTTCAGGTCATCATGACCCAACGACTTGATTTCACCTTTGTACTGCTGGCGCGAGTAGGTCGCCGTAGCGCCTGACGATGACGGGCGTTTCATATCACTCGGGAACAGTTTCAGATCGGCCGGCGCGTTGCGCGGACTATTGTCTTAGAAGCCCGGATGCGGATCCTTCACATAGGTGGAGTAGGAGATTTTTGAGGGCTCACCATCGCTCACAATATCGATCCCAACGCTGGCTTGACGCGCGACCGTCTTATCAACCTCCGCGGTCATCGTCGCATCGAACTGGACTTGATCATAGCTCTCACCATTGTCGCGCGCGAACAAGAAGTCGACGACCTCATGGCTGCGCGGCAATGATCCAACATGCGTCGTGAGTACTGTCATGGATTCCCTTTCCATCGCGGGGGTAGAGAGCGGTTTTCAATTAGACCGATTTAGGCATGGCCACAGATGAACGCCCTCATCCCGCTCCCGAGCGGCTTGGCCATCTCCAAAATCGAAGCCAAGAAGCAGCACCCGACCCGCATAAGTGCGACAGTTTCATCCGTAATAGGAAATATAAATGGTGCCCCCACACGGACCGGTGACGCCTTCCATTTTAGATTTAAGTGCCTATATTACAATGCTTTGAGGTGATTATACCACACGCGGTTTCTTAAAGTGTGTAGCAGATATGTAGCAGGATTTGTGAACTCCTTGGGTTCGATTCATT
>JBCBGJ010000394.1:0-2827 GCA_038526925.1 Pseudomonadota bacterium | reverse complement strand
CGGCTGTCACATCCGCTGGCGACGCAGTCGACCTTGCGGGCATCACTGGAGAGAATGGCGCCGTTCTGGTGTTCAGCCGATCTTTGGATTGGTGCCCGTATTGCAAAGCGCAGGCACTTGAGCTGGAAACGGTCAAAGCAGAGCTCGAAGCGGCGGGTTGGTCACTGAACCTGATCACTTATGACGCGCCAGAAACTCTGGCGGAGTTCGCGTCTGAGAAATCGCTGTCTTACACATTCCTGTCTGACACAGATTCAGCAACGATCGATGCGTTCGGTCTGCGCAATGAAGACGTGACCGCGGGCAGCCGGTTCGACGGCATCCCTCACCCAGCGATTGTCTATATTAGAGCTGACGGCGAAGTGGCCGGTGTCCAGAAGGAGGAAGGCTACGTGGATCGTCCGCCAACCGAAGGCATTCCTCAGCTGGTCTCTTTGATCAATCAGGGCGCCCCGATCGCTCAATAATCGATAAATTTTCTAAGAAGGAGGCGCTGCTACGGTAGCGCCTCTTTTTTTGTATCAATCGTTTCGAAACCAACCAACAATCGAGTAGCGTCCGTCGCCTGCGAAGTTAGAGACGGGACTGACCGAGTGAACCAGCCGACCGTCAAATACGGTCAGCGTGTTCCAGCGCGGTATCCAAGCGCTTGTGACATCGGTGGTTTCACGGTCGATAAATTGCAATTGACCGCCCCAATCGGTTTGCCATCCTGGCGAAAACCCCAGCGTATAAGCCGCCCGCAATTGTTGAGCGCCGCCTTCATCAATATGACGCGTCAGGAAATGCCCACGATTGAAAAAGGTCGCTTGGGCGTCGACTTTGGTAAGCCCAGTCTCAGATAGAATCGCTTCGCCCAGCGCCAGGAAGGCACGGGAGTTCAGATACCGCGTGATATTGTGTAGTCTCAGATGCGGATCAGCCCCATCCTGCAGGGCATGGTTCATCTGATAGCCGCTATAACAGAAGCCAATATTTTGGGTGGCCGCTTGCATGACGAGTTGCATGCGGTTCTGAAACTCTCCTGGTGCCATAGCTTCAATGTCTGACTGGCTGAGCTGCGCCACGCCTTTTCCAGGATCCGCAAAGATCAGGCGCCAAGGTGTTTCCTGGCGCAAGATCTGCTCGATCTGCTGCGCCGTCTCATTGGCAAACACATTCGGGATTTGCACAAATCGATTGGCGGCATAACTCGCCCGAATTTGCTCCAGATCGAGGGCAGGGTTGAGGCGGATGTCTTGTATGTCCATGGCGCCCACTTGCCGGAACATAATGTACGTTTGCAAGCCCGAACGTGCACGCAAAACGGCGAGGTTATTCAAAAACCGCATAACTGTTTGGCTAGAAAGCATCCTGTGCAGACGGGGTGGGTGTGTCCATCTGTTGGTCATTGCTAAAAATCGAGGCCCATATGGCCCGGAACATCTTACATATAGACGCGTCTGCTCGGCAGACTGGATCGGTGTCTCGAGAGCTGTCGCAGCGTCTCGTAGACGCGCTGTCCGATGCCGAGACCCAAATAACGAAACGCGAGATCGGCTTATCGCCGCTGCCGCTGATCTCCGAGACTTGGGTGGGTGCAAATTTCACCCCTGAAGACAATCGATCTGACGAGCAGAAACAAGTTCTCGAACTGTCCGACACATTGATTGCTGAGCTCGAGGCGGCCGATACGCTGGTCCTCGGCGTGCCGATCTATAACTTTGGCGTACCCGCCGCGTTTAAGGCTTGGGTCGATATGATCGCCCGTGCTCGTAAAACATTTAAGTACACAGAAAGCGGCCCCGTGGGCTTGCTGGAAGGTAAGAAGGCCTATGTCGTGATCGCATCTGGCGGCACCCAATCAGGCTCTGAAATCGACTTTGCGACCCCTTATGTGCGCCACGTCTTGGGCTTTGTCGGCATTCATGACGTCTCAGTTGTTGCAGCCGATCAGCTGATGGCGACGGGTGACGAAAAACTTGCGGCGGCACGCGACCAAATCGCAGCCCTCGCTGCCTGATCACGAGCGCCCATTAACCCTAGACGCTGTAGCAAATCCAACTAATCTCTCCCAATCGGTTTGGGAGAGATTTACCATGTTCATACGCATGATTGCGGCGGGATTGGCGTCCTGTGCATTGACGTTCGTCAGCGCGGCGCAAGCGCCAGCTGACTTGTCTCCTGAGATTGAGGATACCGTCCAATTTCTGATCGAGCAGGCTGGCAATGATGATATTGGACTGGCCTTCGTGGAAGACCTCACGACCGAAATTGGGCAGCGTTTGGCAGGATCTGAGTCAGAGGCCCGCGCCCGCGCCTGGTCGGTGACAGAGCTGACCGAGCTTGGGTTTGATGAGGTGCGTATCGAACCGTTTGAGATTCCATTTTGGTCGCGAAAATCAGAGTCGGTTGCCGTCATTTCACCCAGCCCGCAGCCACTCGTCGCGACGGCGCTGGGTGGATCTGCGGCAACGCCCAGAGGCGGCGTGACAGGCAAAGTCGTACGCTTTGAAAGCCTCGCTGAATTGCAGGCTGCTCCGATTTCCAAAGTGGATGGAAAAATCGTCTTCATCGATGAGGCGATGATCAAAACGATGGACGGGTCTGGCTATGGCATGGCGGTCCGTAAGCGCAGTCAGTGTGCGGAAGCAGCCTCAGGTAAAGGTGCGCTTGCCTGTTTGATCCGCTCCGTAGGGACGCAGCCACATCGTATGCCGCACACGGGCATCATGGCGCGCAACGGCGCGGAAGGGGCCGGCCCAGTGGCAGCGATTTCAGGACCTGACGCGGACCAACTCACACGCTTGTTGGAGCGCGGGTCCGTCTCGGTCTCTGTTGATATTCA
>JBCBGJ010000393.1:0-2830 GCA_038526925.1 Pseudomonadota bacterium | reverse complement strand
CTGACGCACCAGCGAGTGAAGCTGGGATGGCGTCTGGGTTCGTCGCGAGCGTGGTGAAGGTTCCGAGACAGGCATCGAAGTTCCCATCGAGCTGTTCGAAGCTGCCATCTTTGCTTTCTTCAACATAACGAAGGCCAACCGTCAGATCCAAATTGTCTGTCAGCGCCAAGATATTGTGTGTGAAGATCGAGAAGGACTCGCCTTCCTGAAGGAACGCATTGCTCGCAAAATCGCCGTTCGCATCCGCGCCGCCTGCAAAGGCGAGCAAGACATTCGCCGACTGACCAAGCAAGCCTGCGCTTACACCAGACTGGAATTCATCCAGGAGCGTCAACGAACCGCGCGAATCGATCGTCTCGTCGGAATAATAAAGACCAACCAGCCAGTCCAAACGATCATTGAAGGCAGAGTCCTGTATGCGAAGCTCGTGCGTCGTCGTTTCAATTTTGGTGACGTTACCACCAGGCGTGAAGGGGCTGCCCGGCGTGGCTTGGGCTTCAGGTGACCGACCGACGGTAAAAATGTCCAGACCGGTATAATCGGTGCTTCGGAAGGTTTCGTCTTCGAAGTCACGATATGAGCCGATATACGTCAAAGCACCGAGCGGTGTGTCGACATTATACTCGAGAGAAAAACCAGTCTGCTCGAACGGGTTGCCGAACTCGCTGTCATTTGAGCGCAAGTCTTCAAGCGCTTGCGGGCCGGTAAATGGCGCGCCGCCATCCGCTGGCAGGCCAGCCGGTCCAAAGAAGCCAACAAACGCAGTGTCATTGTTCCAAACCGCTTGGCAGCACGCCTCGTTCGCCTCAGAGTAATCGAGGATCGCGCGAACTGTACCCCGATCGCCAAAGTCGCCATAAAGCTGGCCACGGAAAACCGACCTGTCGCGGTCATGACTCTCTGTGCCGCCGAGACCCTGAACAAAGCCATCACGCTCACGGACAGCGCCCGAAATTCGAAGCGCGAGAGTATCTTCAATCAGCGGGACACTGACGCCGCCTTGCACATTGATAAGGTTGTAATTGCCAAGCGTGAGCGTTCCGAAACCCTCAAACTCCTCAAGGTTTGGCTTCTTCGTTTTTACGTTCAGCGCACCAGCAGACGTGTTCCGGCCAAACAGCGTGCCTTGTGGGCCGCGAAGAACTTCGATTTGCTCAAGGTCCATCAGATCGCCAAGCGCAACGCCTGGACGGGATAGATAGACGCCATCCAAGAAGACACCGACGGAGCTTTCTAGGCCGATATTATTACCGGTCGTACCAACTCCGCGAATACGAAGCGTTGTACCGCCGGTCGCCGTGTCTGAGCTGTTCATGTTGAAGCTTGGCGCCACACTATCGAGCGAGGTTACGTCCGCGACGCCAGCGCGTTGCAGAAGCTCTGGATCAAGTGCGGTCACAGCGATCGGAACATCTTGGATACTCTCTGTCCGCTGCGTGGCGGTCACCGTGACGGTGCTGAGGCGACGATCTTCTTCTGCGCCTGATGCATCCTCCTGCGCCACTGCGGTGGGTGCAGCGACGGCAAGCGCGACTATGGATGCGCTCGCGAGACCTAATTTACTCGTAAGTTTTGTTCTCATTCGTTTACTCCCTTGTGCCGCTTATTGCCGATCGGCTCATTTACTGGCCATTTTGGTGCGATCACTCCGGCAACGTGTCCGGGCGGCGGTAGAGCGTCAATTCAACTTGATTTGATCAAATCAAACGCTTTTGTGACCACATTGGTAGTGATTTAGTAGAGCTGAAGATTAGTTGTTCAAGGCTGGTTTTTTAAATTCTTTGATATGGGTGCTCGATAACCACAATTGCGAAGCAGAAATCTTCCGCGAGGGCATATACTATTACAGCTTCAGCGAGATCAGTTTTGCGCTCGGCTCGGTTGCGTCTCACCCATTTTTAGAGTCTATTGAAGCCCAATAAGTAGCGTAATTTTAGCTATCATAAGATCCCTGCGCCAAGGCATTGCGAACAAGGGACATTGACACGGAAGGAAACCAGAATGGAACTCACACAAAGCAAAACAGTAAAGACTGTCGCGGTCTTATTGCTGCTCGCCGCAATCTCTCAGCCGATCTACACAGCGCTCTATTTGGGTGCGCCAGAAATTGACCGTCAGCTCATCTGGGGACTGGAAGGCCTGATCTTTGTGGTGCTCGCCGCATTTGCTGGATCCGCTTTGGTCATGGCCAAGCGCTACACGCTCGGCTTCTCAGCAATTGCCTTCAGCGCAGCCTTAAACGTGATTCAGGTCGGCGTTGGGGTCACTCAGTTTGGTCCTTTCCGCGAAGCGTCCACAGCCAATCCTGAACTCGCTGGTGTCGCCTATTCCGTCGTCGCATTTTCGTTCTTTGGCTACAATGCTGCGAAGATTTTGCTCGGCCTCGCCGCAATCGTGTTCGGTATGGCGAAGATGAATAAGGGCGGCAAACTGCTCGGCGGGCTCACCGTCCTCTTCGGAGCAGCGGCGTTCGCGACCAACTCGCTGATCGTCGTGATCAGTCGCGACAGCTTCCTACCGTCACCGGTTGCTGGGGGCACGGGCGTGGTCGCAACTCTGCTCCTAGCGCTCTGCTTGTTCAGCGTCGCCGACGACTCTTAGTCTCGCAGCTTTACGGGGCGTCCCAAAAGAGCCGAGATATCAGCGACCAAGTCCTGGTCGCTGATTGGCTCGCCTTGCCCGATGGATAGATCCTCAGCGGCCTCGGCTTCGAGCGCGGCAAGATCGCGGGTGCGCCGCGCCTTCACTTTCCAAGCCGCGATCAAACGATCCGCGCGGGATCGATCCATCGGGCAAGGCGAGCCAATCAGCGACCAGGACTTGGTCGCTG
>JBCBGJ010000392.1:0-2832 GCA_038526925.1 Pseudomonadota bacterium | reverse complement strand
CGAATAAATCCCCGGCGCACTGTCTGTATCCATTTAGGATCGTTATGAGCGTCTTATTTAGGGCGACTTAAGCCGCTGAGCTATTGTCTGCTTTTGCTCGCCTAGCCGACCTGATGGGCGTCTTTCTTGGGGCGAACTTAAGCCGCCGATTAATTCGCGCTTTGCTGCGTTCAGCGGTCGTATTCCTGGGAATTAAAAAAGGAACAACGCTCTTACTCAATGGTCGGGATAAAAATGAACACGTCGAGTAAGATCGCCGCGAGAATGATCGGAACGAGAATCGTGTGAACGATTTCTCGGCGCGTCGCAGCCAGCAACAGAAATATGAGCACCATAATCCCGGACGCTGCATTGTCAGGGTCTACGATTGTATCGCCAAATGCCACTGGTCGATAAACCGTGCCGACAATCGTGGTCGCGGCCGCAATCACGTAAAGTGTGCGCGGACTTTCAAAGTAGAAACGCTTGAGGTCCAAACCGTCGAGCTGTTTAGGGTACAAAAGGTGCGTGATGATGTAGAGTCCTATGGGCCTTCCCAACATCAACAACATGACCTCAAACGACCAGGCTTCGACATTCCTCTGATCCCAGCCTTCCCACCATTGCTGCAATAGAGCAACGAAAACAGCGATGACTAGAAGTCCGTGTACCCAATAAAACTTGGTTCGGTGGCTCAGCTGGATTTGACGAGCTACATTTCTGAGAAGTTCGGTAATGCCCAGACCAACGATAATCGAGAACAGTACCATTACGAAAGAGAAGCGATCCATAAATAGACGCTAAACGCAAAAACCTCTTCTGACGACCCTCACTATTTCGTCCCCCAATACAATGGGTTTAAGATTCTCGTCCTTGCAATTTAACTCACGGAAAATGTCAGCGACGTTGTGTAACTGCGAATATCCGTTTCAGCCCCGTTGGGCGCGAGCGCCTGCATGCGGGTCATGATCAGATGCGTTCCTGATTGAAATAAAGGGATCGAAACCCCGCCCGCCTCGTCAGACTGAAACACAAAGCCTTCATCTTCCTGCCGATCCTTTTGTCCGCTGCGCGTGAGTAAAAGGTCTTGGGTCGCTAAAGGTGTACCGTCAAATATGATGATAATATCGAGCGTATCGCCGGTTTCCAGCAATGATGGATGCTGTTGCGGCTGAATCTGCAAGCGCCCGATCGGCTGGCGGACACTCTCCCAGCTTGGTTCACCAAGTGTCACATAGGTATCTGAGACGGTCGCTGTTTGGGACGAGAGGATCGGCGCGCCTTCCGGCACTTCGATCGGGTCCGCATCCTCACTATTGATCAGAAAATATTGCCCATCGAGCAAAACATATTCTCCGCCCTTCCGGCCAAGACGCTCCCCCGTCGTAATGCGTGTCGTGCCTTGTTCTGTGATTGTCTGCTCAATGATCGTGCTGTTGGCGAAGAGCTCCACGCGATCTGGCTCAACAGACCGACCATCCGGATGTATCACGGCAAAGGAGTCGGAACGAACCGGATATTTCGGCACGCAGCAATAATCGTTGAACGACGTCTCGATCGTAATTGTCTGGTCAGCACGAGGCGTGAAAGTTGACGGCTCGATATAAGCCGTATCCGCGATGGCAACGCTGCCCAAACCTGACAGCGCCGCCCATAGACACTAACCGCGCATCAGAATTAGTCCAAGCTCGCCAGCGTCGTCTTTGGACGCAGTCGATCTGCCAACTCACCGATCTCAGGCGTTACAAAGCTATCAATGATCGCACGGGCTTCAACCAAAGCTGGCTTGAGATCTTTTTCACCGTCATTCACAGCCCCTGCGAGCTCGAGCAGCGGCATATAGAGCGGTTCAGTCTCGCCTTTGATCGTGATCGCGAAGCGCAAATTGGCAGCTTCTATCGCTGTCCAATGGGCGCGGACACCGGCCCAATAGTCTTCGGTTCCCGCCCAATAATCTTCCGCGGCTTCAACCGGATAATCATCGAAGGCGCGATAGGTATTGATGCCGACCTCGCGGACGAGCGCTTGCGGCACGCCGTCTAGGATCAGCTTCGAATTGTCTTGCTCATGCACCCAGCCCCACGGCGTGATGACGTGACGGTTGACGGCATCCACAGCGTGGTAATCATCTCGTGTGGTCATGTCGCGGCGCGGAAGCGGGCGCAATTCTTGCGGCGGTGTCCATTCTGCGATGCCGTCCTCATATGTCCACGTGCCAACAGCGCCGTATCGCGGCGCATCATCAACTTGATAGACAGTTTGAGACCAGGTTCCTGCACGCTCAGAGGCGGGGACATCTTGCCATTCCCAGGCATTCCCGCCCACAAACATCAAGACGCGTGCGGGTTCGTATTTCCAATCTTGTCGCCAATGCTTCACCACGAATGGCGATTCGTTTGGCCCAACGACGAGCAAGTGTTGCAGGCTGATGAAGTCACCGCGGTCTTCAACGATGCGCACCGATTCGTGACCGCCGGATAGTTTCGGCTCCTTCAGCTCATAGCCTTCAACGAACGAAACCGTCTCCGTAAAATCAAACGTCACTTTGTAGTCGCCAGCCATTGCCAAGATGGACTGCCGATCCTGCTCAAAATTAGACGGTGCTACAGCGACAGTTTCGCCTGCAGGCTCAGGCGCAATAGCTGTTGCGCACCCTGTCACGACAATTGCTGCAAGCGTTGTCGCGGACCAAAAACCGACATGGGGAAATTGCATGGCTGTTCTCCTGAAAAGCGTTCTGGCCGCAAGGCCGCAATGGAGCACCCCTTATTAATGCAATCGAGAATGACTTGCAATTGCGGAAAGTTACGTATACCGAAATTCTCGCAAATGAGATTTATTTTAAAAAAATCG
>JBCBGJ010000391.1:0-2839 GCA_038526925.1 Pseudomonadota bacterium | reverse complement strand
GATACGATCAATCGTCTCCAAGCGTATCAAGAGGCTGGGGCGGATGTTCTCTACGCGCCTGGGCTCAAGACGATGGACGACATCAAATCCGTTCTCGCATCTGTAGATCGGCCGGTGAACGTCCTTTTAGGTCCGCAAGAAGGCCTGAAGCCAGTCGCTGAGCTGGCGGCAATCGGCGTACGCCGTATTAGCGTCGGGGCGGTGTTTGCGAATGTCGCAATGGACGCGCTGATTAAGGCTGGAGAAGAGCTTTTGGGACCCGGAACTTTCGGGTTCTTGGTCGGGACTAATGGTTATGAGCGGATTGGCGCTCTCATGTTCAAACGATAACCCGGTGGTTATTGGGCAAAGCATGTATCTTTAGGCTTGATTCTTCAGCGCTCTTTTGCTTTACGACGCGCTTCGCACGGTTTGCGGTCCTCACCCTCGGAATGAGCCGAGTAAGAGGGGCCATCGTGGAAGGGTATTCCCGCCCATCCGCGCCGCAGACCAGAACTTTGGGAAAGACAATATGGCATTATATGAGCACGTCCTCATCGCGAGGCCGGACATCTCACCTGCACAAGTTGAAGGTTTGATGGAAGAGCTGTCGACCTTCCTCGACAAGCAAGGCGCGATAGTCGCTAAGTCCGAATATTGGGGACTTCGCAATCTTTCATACCCAATCAACAAGCAGCGTAAGGGACACTATTCCCTTCTGAACATCGACGGACCTGCTGAAGCGATCCACGAGCTGGAGCGTCAACACCGCATCTCCGACGACATCATGCGCTACATGACCATCAAAGTAGAAGAGCACGACGAGAACCCTTCTCCTATGATGAGCCGTAAAAATCGTCGCGACGACTAGAAGAAGGAACACTTATCATGGCTTCTAGAAACACTACGGGCATGAACATCACCAACATTCCGGCACGCCGTTCTTTCGGCCGTCGTCGTAAGGTTGATCCGTTTTCCGGCGCGAAAGCCCCGAAAATCGACTATAAAGATGTGAAGCTTCTACAGCGCTACATCTCTGAGAAAGGCAAAATCGTGCCATCTCGGATCACGGCTGTGAACTTCAAGAACCAGCGTAAACTGGCAAAAGCGATCAAGCGTGCCCGCATGCTTGCCCTGCTGCCATTCACCGTGAAGTAAGGGAGACAGACCAATGCAAGTTATTCTCCTCGAACGCGTTGAAAACCTTGGTGGCCTCGGAGACGAGGTTAGCGTGAAGAACGGGTTTGCCCGTAACTTCCTGCTTCCAAAAGGCAAAGCGCTGATCGCAAACAACCAAAACCGTGCTCGTTTCGAAGCTGAACGCGATGCGCTTGAAAAGCGTAACGCTGAAGCTCGCGACGCAGCGACTAAGTCCGGTGAAAGCCTGGACGGCAATACATTCGTGTTGATCCGTCAGTCTGGCGCCACCGGTCAGCTTTACGGTTCTGTTTCTGCGCGCGACATCGTTGAAGCAGCAGGCAATGCAGGTCACACGATCAAGCGTGAGCAAGTTCGTCTGAACGCACCAATCAAAACACTCGGCCTGCACGAAGTCGGTATTCGCCTTCACGCGGAAGTCAGCATCGACGTATCCGTCAATGTTGCGCGTTCTGAAGATGAAGCTGAGCGGCAAGCAGCTGGTGAGAACATCATCGAAACGCTGCAAGCCGAGCAATCAGCTGCGGCAGAAGAGCAGGCTTCAGAAATGGCTGAAGCAGCTGCTGAACTCGACACAGCTCCAGAAGGCGACGAATAAACACGTCTCTTCTCGTCAAAACAAAAAGGCCGCTCGTTTCCGGGCGGCCTTTTCTTTTTGTGTGGGGTTTGGATTATTGCGTGATCCGCAGTGCGTTCACCTGTGCGGCGATCGACTGGAACGTCGCTGTGAGATCCAAACCTTCGACGTGATAGTAGTAAGAAATGCTCGTCGCGCATTCTTCCAAGATCTTGTCAGGGAGCGAGCCACTTCGGATCTGAAACCCAATCGTAAAGACTTGAACGCCTTTCGCCTTGGCTTCGTTGCAAGCTTTCTTGAAGCGTCCGACACCGCTATTATTCGACGCCGATGTCGTCGCGCTTCCTCGCGTTCTGGTCGTCTGCATGTTCTGACGGTTGCCCTGGTTGGAAATGGCGCTTGTATGCGGCGCTCTATTCGTTGGGCGGTTTGTGTGAACATTTCCGATATCTGGATCTTCCGGGCGGTTTTGCGCGGTGATCGCACCATCGGTCATTACGATCATGACCTTCTGAGATTCAAGAATATCGAACTCCAATGGACGCCCAGCATAGTCGCCGCCGAGCTCCCCGCGGAAGCTTGGGGACAGCACTTTGAGGCCCCACATTGTCCCGATATCCATGCCGGTACCATCCGACAGAACCATACCGTTCAGGTGATTTTTGAGAGCGGTGGGATTGCTTGAGTTCAAGAAGACGGCGCTCGCGTCTTCAGGGCACCAAGGGTGATTGTTCCACCAGCGCCAGAAATCTGGAACCTGAGCACGGCTGAAAGATGGCAGCATCTCAGTGTCATAGTCATCTTGAATAGCTTCAATACACGTCTCGCCGTCGGTGAACCGGAAAGCACTCGTTTCGACATTTGTGCCGATATCATAATCATCTTCGTCAGGATTGATGATGGTCGATGAATCTGTCGTTTGGACCGCAAACTTATTGAAGAGCGAATCGCCGATATTCACGGTGCCGCCGAATGGGACGACATTGATAGAGGTAGTGCTGAGCGTATCCGGCGTCAGCATAATATCGATAAATTCTGTCGAGGCGGTTTTGAGACTCGTTAGACGGTTACCTCGCATAGACGACGAGATATCGATCACAAATATCGAAATCGCAATGGTGCTCG
>JBCBGJ010000390.1:0-2852 GCA_038526925.1 Pseudomonadota bacterium | reverse complement strand
TGCATTGTGGACGTCTCTGAACCAGAGGAGCGCGCCAAACTATTTGGATATGCCGGTGCTGCTTTGGGACTTGGCTTTATCTTCGGCCCTGCCCTCGGCGGCTTGCTCGGCGAGTATTGGGTACGCTTGCCCTTTATTGTTGCGGGCGTGTTGATCTTCGCCGTTTTCCTGATCGGCTATTTCACGTTCCCAGAAACCCTCAAGGACGAGAACCGCAGAGACTTTTCACTCGCACGCGCAAATCCGCTCGGTAGTTTGATCTCGATTGGGCGCCACCCCGCCGTGCTGATTGTTTTGGCAGCCCTCTTTCTGATCCAACTTGGTAATCACTCTTA
The DNA here is from genome assembly GCA_038526925.1 of Pseudomonadota bacterium. Classification (GTDB taxonomy): domain Bacteria; phylum Pseudomonadota; class Alphaproteobacteria; order Caulobacterales; family Hyphomonadaceae; genus Henriciella. The sequence continues at coordinate 2,517 of JBCBGJ010000390.1, read as the reverse complement.
TTCGAGCATTTGGTCGTTCTACGTAACCGCTGTCGCGGGCTGGACACCTTTTTTCATTGGACTGTCGATTAGCGTATATGGCTTCGGGGTCGCTGGCGTTCAGGGCGGACTCACGGGGCCCGTCGTGTCGAAGTTCGGCGAAGTTCGAGCGATCTATTTTGCGATGGTGATCGGGGTTATCTCTTTCCTGGTCCTGGCTTTCGCGCAGAATGGACCGCAGATTTACATGGCGATTGCGATTGGTGTCTTTGCTGGATTTCTGGGACCGGCCATTCAATCCCTGATGACGGAGCGTGTCCCGGCCGACTCGCAAGGAGAGTTACAAGGCGCCATCACAAGCCTGTATAGCCTGGCATCGATTATCAGCCCTGCCGTCATGGCCTTCATTTTTACCGCCCAAACAGACGACACCGGGCCATATTTGCCCGGTGCGCCCTTTTTGCTCGCCGCCGCACTCACTGTGCTGGCGCTGATTATTTTCATTTATGGAGCGAAAAAGCTGGGCGACCGCGTGACGCGTAGAGAGGCCGACGCCCAGCCGATTGATTAGATCCGCTCGATAACGACAGCTGGGGCCATGCCGCCCGCCGCACACATTGTGATCAGACCATACTTGCCGCCGGACCGCTCAAGCTCGTCCAAAGCGGTTCCGATCAAGATTGAACCGGTCGCGCCAATTGGGTGGCCGAGCGCCATCGCGCCGCCATTAATGTTCACTTTCTCGCGGTCCAGCTCGAGGTGGCGGATGAAACGTTCTGCGACCACTGAAAAGGCTTCATTGATTTCCCAAACGTCGATGTCGTCCTTTGAGAGTCCAGCTTTGTCGAGGACTTTCTTGGCCGCGTTTACGGGAGCGTTCAGCATCAGCGTTGGGCAGTCGCCCATATTCGCCGTCGCCACGATCCGGGCGCGCGGTTTCCAACCATTCTTCTCGACGGCGGCTTCCGACGCTAGAAGTAGAGCCGCTGCGCCATCGACTACACCAGACGAATTCCCCGCATGGTGGACATGGTTCATTTTGCCCTCGAGCTCAGGGTATTTCTTCGTGACCATGGTTCCGTAAGTGTTGCCCTGATCGTCAACTGGGATGTCCATGAACATATTGAACACGGTCTTTAGGTTAGACAGGCTCTCCATGCTGGTGCCAGGACGCGGGAATTCCTCTTTATCGAGCGCCAAAGTCCCGTCTGGATTATGGACTGGCACGACAGACTTATCGAAACGACCTTCGGCGATTGCACGAGCGGCGCGTTCTTGGCTGACAACTGCGAGCTGGTCGACGGCTTCGCGATCGATCCCTTCGAGGGTTGCGATCGCATCAGCGCAAACACCCTGCTGAGACTGCGGATGCTTCTCGCGGAGGCTCATATTGCCCGCATCCAGCATGGGCGGGACTTTTGGATCTGCGGTGGCCGAAGTGTAGCTCATCATCTCAGTGCCGCCCGCGATGACAACATCTTCCATGCCCGACATCACTTGCGCAGCGGCCATGTTCACGGTGGTGATGCCAGAACCGCAGAAGCGGTCGAGGGTCACGCCAGAAGCCTTTACATCATAGCCCGCATCCAACGCGGCCATACGGCCGAGGTCGGCCCCTTGCGCGCCGCGCTGAGAGCTGGTGCCCCAGATGATGTCATCGACTTCAGAAGTGTTGAGATTGTTACGGTCACGGATCGCGCCCAGAACGGTCGCGCCGAGATGCTGCGGGTGAAGGTGCGCCAACGCGCCTTTCCCTTGTTTGCCAATTCCGCGCGGGGTGCGGCACGCATCAACGATATAGGCTTCGGCCATCTGAACTCTCCAATCTATGATCTGATGAGCTTGATATGCTTTACGTGCACGTCAACGACAAGCCGTGACGTTGCGTGATCGCTCTTTGCTTTCTTGCCGGCGTCGGTTGCCTCACCGGAGCGAATAAGACATCCTGTTAACCATGATTTTGGGGGATGCGAGAAAGGGACCTTCTATGCGTAAACTCTCAACCAGCGTTATCGCGCTCGGCCTCACCCTTGCGCCAATCAGCGTCGCGCATGCACAAGGATTAGCGGCGCCTCAGCAAGGCACGGGCCTGATCCCGCTCAGCGATGAAGAATATGATGCCCTTGATGAGAGAGATCCGCTGATGCGCGGCGCCCTCCCCGAATTCATCGATTTGAGCAGCTTCCTACCAGAAGCCGGTCATCAGGGAGCGCAAGGATCCTGCGTTGGTTGGGCCGTTGGGTATGCACTGAAGACCTATCATGAGGCGAAAGAGGGTCAGATCGTTCGTCCGGACGACTATTACCATTTCAGTCCAGCGTTCATCTACAACACAATCAAACAAGTCACCGCGCGCCAGCCGGTTATAATTCTTGATCTTATAGTCTGCGCCGCGCTCGCTCACCGCCAGCGTCGGAAGATCGCAAGTCGCTTCAACATAGGGGAAGTCGCTCATCGAAACCGCGCCAATCTGTTGAACGAGATCGAGTGCGTCCGTGATCCGGCTGCCGGCCAAACAGTCGTCGCCTTGTTTGATTG
>JBCBGJ010000389.1:0-2868 GCA_038526925.1 Pseudomonadota bacterium | reverse complement strand
CTTCGTAAGTCTTATCTCGCGAAAATTATGAGGGGTTTGCCAAAGAGACTAGCTGCCAGAGACATTACCGCCGTCGATGTAGCGATGTCGTTTTTGGCGCCATCTAGAGTGTGATCTGCTTTCGTAATTTGCGCTGCGGCACTCGCTTGCTCTGCCCGACCTCGACCAAAATCCCACAGTCTTTGGGATACCGTGATACCAAGCTGATTATTTGTGCGACCGTCGCCAATGCCGGTCGGACCATCATTCGTTTGAGCAAAGCCTGAGACTTGCGGACGCCATTCAGATTTTACACCGAGAAGGCGCGCTTCGGCGCCGGTGAGACGCGCCGATGCCGCCCCAACTGATGGGTCTATTGCTGCGCTTTTTTTAACGGCTTGCACGAGTGTCAAACACTCCTCAGCTTGCATCGCGCGCGGCGTCAAAACTAAACTGAGGGAAATGGCAATAAGGCTGGACCAAAGGCGCACGGTTTACTCCTTGAAACCACGTCGGAAGGTGGCTTGTATCGGTTCGACTAAATAGCTAAGCAATGTCCGTTTCTGACCGGATGAAACGAATGCCTCTACGGGCATTCCGGGAGATGCGATCAACCCGTTCTGCTCAAGAGTTTGAGTGTCGAGCATGACCCGAGCCTCATAATAGGAATATTCGCCGTTAGGGGATGTCTTGAGGTCTGGCGTCACATCCATGATGCTGCCTTCTAAGTGCGGTGCGGCCCAGCTATCGTAACCGGACAAACGAGTTTGAACGATCAAGCCTTCGTAAACGCGGTCACGCTCATTGGGCGGAATTTCAAGCAAAGCAACGAGTTGCGTTTCGCGCGGCACAATCTCTGCGACGGCTTCGCCGGGCTGGACAATCCCGCCCAAGGTAGTGAATTTCAAATTCAGTATTTCACCAGCTATTGGAGCGTACAGGGTGGTGCGGCTTAAGACATCTTGCGCCGTGCGCAGCTGTTCTGTTGCCTCAGACACAGCGCTGCGGGCCTCCAAGAGCTCCTGGCTTGCGGCTTCGTCAAATTCAGCCTCTATCTGAGCAATTTGGTTTACTACGTTTCGGGCATCAATCAGATTTTGCTCTTGATCAGTCTTCAAACGAGAGAGCTCGCCGACTGCCAAAGACAGATCGCGCTCGAGCGCCACGATCGTATCTGCAGAGATCAAATTTTCTTCAAGCAAGCTTTGCTTACGATCTAGCTCTATTTCGATGATTTCGACAGATCGATTATGACTATCAATCTGCGCTTGTTGGTTTTCTGCGCGTTCTTGCAAGCCACTGGCGCGGCTGCTCAGAACTCGGATTTCAGCTTCGCGCCGACGTGTTTGCTGCGCGAAGAGATCGTTTTGCCGATCGAGAATCTCTTTTTGAGCGGTATTGGCTATCGCGGTACTGAGTGTGCGTTCCGAAAATTCAACCTTTGCAGCACCGTCCGAAAGTGCTGTCAGGCGATCAATTGCAGCAAGATAGTTCACTAAATTATAGGTGATCTGATCCCGACCCGCAGACGTTGCAATATCGGTCAAAACCATCAGGGGTTCGTCCGCTTGTACCAGATCTCCTTCTTGAATGTGGATATGCTCAATTATTCCACCCTCAAGATGTTGGACGATTTTGCGGTCATTTTCGACAACCACAGTACCTTGGGCCGTGACGCCCTCGGCGAGCGGTGCAATCGAGGCCCAAGCCATGAAACCGCCCATTGAAACCAGGCAGATGAAGAAGGAAAAAAGCAATCTGCCATCCGTAAAAATCAAACGCCACGCGGTCATGCTGAAGCCCCTCCTTTCGGTTGAGCGGATTGACCTGCCAAAGCCTTCAAATAATCAGGGCCAGAAACCATTTTGATCTCGCTTTTGTTTAAGACGAGAATTTGATCTGCGAGCGTCATCAGCCGAGGATCGTGCGTGGCAACTAACAAAATTCGCCCCTCGGCGCGCAGTCGCCGCAACGCTTTTGTGAGTTTGGCGACCGTAAAACTGTCGAGATTGGACGAGGGCTCGTCTAAGACGATTAGGACCGGTGTGCCAAAAAGAGCGCGCGCGAGGCCGACCCCTTGGGCTTGACCCGCTGAAAGATGGGTCGCCGTCGCCCCAATTTCGGCGTCATAGCCGCCCTGAATGCTGCTAATCATTTCATGCATACCGCAGGCTTTCGTCACAGAGATTGCCTCGGAACTATCGATGTCTGAAAAACGAACGATGTTCTGGACAACAGTGCCAGGAAGCAATTCGATCTCTTGCGGCAGGTACCCAATGTATTTGCCGCGATCCTGAGACGGCCAATCGTTTAGATCGCGACCGCCAAGCGCGATCTGTCCGTCACGGGCGGGCCATACGCCTGCAAGCGTTTGCAAGAGTGTGGTCTTTCCAACACCGCTCGAGCCAACAATTGCTGTTATGCTACCGCCGGAGAGGCCTAAGCTGAAGGATGGTAAGATCGGGTTTTCCGCGCCAGGATTGGCGATCGAAACATTTGAAATATCCAACCTCGCATGAGGCTCTGGCATCGGCGTGTAGTCTCGGATTTCAGCTCCAGGCATTGCCGCGCGCGCTCGAACGGCATTCCAAGATTTACGGGCGCGTACGAACTGTCGCCACATGCTGACACATTGATCAATCGGGGCGAGGGCACGGCCGAGCAGAATGGACGCCGCAATGATGACGCCGGGGGTTGCGGATTGTTGCAGTACGAGCCAACCGCCAGCGCCTAAGGCGGCCATTTGCAGACTGAGCCGAACCCCGCGAGTCAGGGCGGCGAAAAAGTTCGTCGTTTTGGACGTGCGAAGTGTTAGATCGTCCGCTGCAGACTTTCGGTCAGTCCAGTTTTTGAAGGCTGCATCTGCGATTCCCATGCTGGTGATGGCCG
>JBCBGJ010000388.1:0-2880 GCA_038526925.1 Pseudomonadota bacterium | reverse complement strand
CGCGGATCGGTGATGTAGGCGGACTTGGGGAAGAGGTCTATGACGCCATATCAGGGTATCAGAGCTAATGCACGCGAATCCAAATCTATACGATTACTGGCCGTACGAAGACCGGCCCAAGATCGTCTGGCCCGGCGGCAAGAAGCTGGCATTCTGGATCGCGCCAAATATCGAGTATTATGAGTTCCAGCCACCGCACAATGACAAACGCCCCGGCTGGCCGCGCGGAAATCCCGATGTCGTAGCCTACTCACAACGCACCTGGGGCAATTCTGTCGGTCACTGGCGGATGATGGACCTGTTCGACAAATATGATCTACGCGGCTCGATTTCGCTTTCGATTGGCCTGGTCGATCATCACCCTGAGATCATCGAAGCGGTGAACGCTAGAAACTGGGAATTCTTCTCTCACGGTATTTACAACACGCGCTACTCTTACGGCATGGACGAAGCGCAAGAGCGCGCCGTGCTCGAAGATTCAATTCGCACCGTTGAGCAAGCCACTGGAAAGCGCATTCGCGGCTATCTCGCCCCAGCGCTCACGCATACGGAGAAGACGCTAGATCTGATCGCCGAGCATGACTTCTGGTACACATGCGACCTGTTCCAAGACGACCAGCCCCAGCCGATTAAAACCAAATCCGGTAAGCTGGTCTCGATGCCCTACTCGCTCGAGGTGAATGACGTCATCACCTATTTGGTGCAAGGCTGGAGCCCGCACCGCTACACAGAGCTCCTCATTCGCCACTTCGACCAACTCCTCGAAGAAGGTGAGCGCTCCGGGACTGTGATGTGCATTCCGCTACATGCCTATCTGGTCAGCCAACCGCATCGGTTGCGGGTCTTTGAAGACGCGCTGAAACATATCTGTGCGCACCGCGACGATGTCTGGTTCACGACCGGTGCTGAGATCGCGGAATTCTATCGCGAGAACCATTGGGACCAAACGCTCGCAGATATCTCAAAACGAGGTGTTGCGACAGCGGGAACGGGGTTTGCGCCATGAGCCGACAAGACGCGCTAATCATCATCGACGTTCAACAAGGTATGTTTGGCTTTCCCGGTATCGGTCCGGTTACCAAAACTGACTTGCTTAACAATATCGGTCGTCTCGCTAAGGACGCGAGAAATGCAGACTGCCACGTCATATATATCCAGCATGACGGAAACGCAGATCATCCCTTATCGAAAGAAAAACCGGGGCATGAAATCCCAGCTGAAATACGGCCTGAGCCCGGAGATCACATCGTTACAAAAAAACAGTGCGGGATGTTCACCGAAACAAAGCTCGAGCAAATCTTGCAAGAGCTAGACATCAAAAGGCTGATTATCTGCGGTATGCAAACCGAGTTCTGCGTTGATACAGGCGTCAGAACTGGAGCCGATCGCGGCTACAACATCATCGTCGCTAAGGACGCTCACGCAACTTTTGACACGCCTCTTCTGTCAGCCAAACAGATTGCAGAACACCACGAGGCGCTTTGGGGACAAGCCTTTGCAAGCGTTCAATCCGTAAACGATATTCAATTTGCAGGAGCCGAACATGCCCCTGCCTGAGGACTATTTGAAATATCCGTATCGCCAACACGGGTTTGATAATCCACGCTATGATTGGGATCCTGCTGATCGCCGTGATCCGATCGCTTTGCGCGATGGCACCAAATCGAACGCGACGATCATCGTGCCGGTGGAGTTTTTTCCTCTAAACCCGCCAACGGAGCCCTTTAAGCATCCAGGCGCGATGAAAACGCCCTATCCAGACCTGCGCCATTTCACGACGCGCGACTACGGGAATCGGGTCGGTATTTTTCGCCTGATGCGCGAGTTTTCGGCGCGCGGGATCAAGGCGACGTTCGCGGTCAGCGCAGAAATTGCTAAGCGGTATCCGCCGCTTCTAGGGGCCATCCATGCGGGCGGTCACGAGATCGCCGCCCATGGCGTTTCGACCGCGCACATTCATCATGACGGACTCAGTGAAACGGAAGAGCGTGATCTAATTGCGCAGACACGTGCCGCCTTCCCAGATGCGACGACATGGATGAGCCCGGCGCGCAATGAAAGCTATCGCACCCTCGATTTGCTCGCTGAAAGTGAGTTTAAAGTCTGCTTGGATTGGGAAGCAGACCAACGCCCGCTTCCCTTTAAAACGAGCTCTGACCCCGTTTGGGCGCTGCCGCATTATGGTGAGCTTGGGGATTTCAAACTTCTAATCGAGCGTTCTCAGTCTGAAGACGAATGGTCGGAACAGATTATCGAAACCGCTGCCTACCATTTAAGCCTCCACGAGAAAGAAGGCGCTAGCGCGTTTGCTTTCACGATGACGCCTTATGTTCTAGGTCAGCCGTTTCGCATTCACGCCGTTCGAAAAGTGCTCGACGCACTCACCACCATGGACGGTTTGAAAATCGCGACCGCACAAAACAGCTGCGCCATATTTCAGGAGGCCCTCTCTTGAACCGCCGCGCTTTTCTTCTTGGAACCGGCGCTGCCGCGCTCGCCACCCCGACCCTCGCTCAAGGATCCTCGCCGATGCGTTACTCCGCCCTCGCCCTGCAAACCGTCTGCGACGCCGTCAATCAAGACAGCACGGTAGAAGACGCCCGCGCCCGCATGGACCGCGCGATCAATCGCGTCCGCGGACAGATCGGATCGGCAAAAGGCTTCCTAAAAGGCTTCAATGGATACGATGTGAAACTCGTCGTGCTGCCAGAGTATTGGATGACGGGTTTCCCACTCGGTGAAACACGTGAGGAATGGCAAGACAAAGCCGCCATTCCAATGGACGGCGCGATCCCTGATAAACTCGCAGGTCTCGCCCAGGCGCTTGGCGTCTATCTTTGCTCAAATCACTATGAGAATGACGAGAAGTTTCCGGACCTC
>JBCBGJ010000387.1:0-2895 GCA_038526925.1 Pseudomonadota bacterium | reverse complement strand
ATCATTGGAACCGGTGATCGGATGCCTTCTGGCCGAGATATTGGAACGCGGTCTGCGGTAGTCGCGCCAAATGCCGCTGCAGCAACGGCTGTACCGCCATCTTTCATGACATCCAGTGCTGTCTGGGTCGCCAGTGGGTGAGCCGTTGCTGCAGCGGCATTTGGCGCGACGACCGCAGACCGCGTTCCAATATCTCGGCCAGAAGGCATCCGATCACCGGGTCCAATGATCGGATCACTTGCCACCTCGGCTTGGCCCGACTCAGTCAGGTCAGGCTTCACCGATGGTGCCTCGGCCGATTGAAGATCAATATTAGCGCAGGCCGAAAGCCCAATCGCTAGCGCGCTTACCCAGATAGATCTTGTCAGCATGTTTCGTCTTACCCTCATTACTTGGGCAAGAGCTTAGCGCGGTTCGGTCGCTTGGCGAGTCACGAAAGTGTTGATGTGGCTCGCAGCGCGGGCGCCACCCCTGACCGAAGCTCTCAAGATAGGATTGCATGAGGCCCTCAAGCATAAGAAACCACCTCATATTCGATCCCATCATGGTCATGAAAATAGAACCGGCTACCGGGCTCATAGGTTTGATGGCTATGTGTTTTGATCCCGTATTCGAGAATGCGTTTCTCCGCCGCTGCCAAATCGTCGACCAGAATGCCGAGGTGATTGACGGCGCCCGCCAAGCGGTAGTTCTCATTATCGTCTAATGTTCGCGGCGCGCCGACACTATACAAAGCGACATAGTCATTCTCATTCCCAACATGGACGGATCGACCATTGTGAATGGAATCACCGCTCCACCTAACTTTCCAGCCGAACAAGTCAGCCAGCATTTCAGCCGTCTTATCAGGGTTCGAAACCGTCATGTTGATGTGTTCCAGGATCGCTTTTTGCATCTCTATCTCCTTCATTTGATTGATTGATGGAGATGGTGTAATTCCTCAACTTAACTTGAGGTCAAGGTATTTTTTGAGGTTATTCTCATGGCGATGAAAAGAGGGCTTTCGATCGGAGATTTAGCCGCACGTACAGGGCTCTCCGTCTCCGCTATTCGGTTTTACGAAAGCAAAGGTCTGATCACGCCCGATCGGAATGAGGGCAATCAGCGACGATATGAAGGCTCTGACATTCGCCGCTTGTCCTTCATCCTGATCGCACAGCAAATGGGACTGACCATCGACCAGATTAAATCGGTCATGGAAAGCCTGCCCGACGGACGAACCCCGACCAAAGCCGACTGGAGCAAGATCAGCCGTACGTTCCGCAAAACGCTTGATGAGCGCATCGCGATGATGGAGCGGATGCGCGACCGTTTAGATGGCTGCATTGGTTGCGGCTGCCTGTCCCTAAAAGCGTGCAGTCTCTACAATCCGGACGACAAGGCCTATCGTCTTGGGGTTGGTCCGCGCTATGTCGTCAGCGACAAACGCTAGCTGTAGCGCGCTTTCACCGTCGCCCACATGGCGCGCAGACCGCATGCTGCGCCGCCGGCAGGACGGCCATACTTGCCTTCACGCCACGCCCAGACATCCAGGTGAACCCAAGATTTCGCCTCGACGAACTGTTTCAGGAAAATCGCCGCTGTGATGGATCCAGCCATACCGCCTGCTGCGCTATTCACGAGGTCAGCGATAGGGCTTTTGAGCATAGACTTATACGGTGCCCAGAGCGGCATCCGCCATGCCGGATCGCCAGACGCGTCTGAGCCGCCCGCGATTTGGGAGGCGAGGGTGTCATTATCGGTATAGTATGGCGCGAGGTCCGGCCCGAGCGCGACGCGCGCTGCGCCCGTCAGGGTCGCGAAATCAATCAAAAGGTCAGGGTCTTCTTCACAGGCACGCGTCAGCGCATCGCCAAGAATGAGCCGCCCTTCGGCATCGGTATTGTCAATCTCAACACTGAGGCCTTTGCGGCTCGACAGGACATCGCCTGGCCGAAACGCGTCGCCTGCAATCGAGTTCTCAACAGCGGGCACATAGAGCTTGAGATAAACCGGCAAGTTCGCGCCCATAACCAGTTCAGCGAGCGCAATCGCATGCGCCGCACCGCCCATATCCTTTTTCATCAGCCGCATATAATTGCCGGTCTTGAGGTTGAGGCCGCCCGTATCGAACGCGACGCCTTTGCCAACAATCGCCAATTGGGGATGGGATGGATCGCCCCAGCTCAGCTCCATAATCCGCGGCGCTTCTGGCCCCGCACGCCCAACGGCATGGACCATTGGGTAATTTTGATCGAGCAGAGCGTCACCGATCACGGTTTCAAGCGTCGCACCATAGCGTTCAGCGAGATCGCTAATTGTACCTTGAATGTCTGGCGGCCCCATATCTTCCGCCGGCGTGTTGACCATATCGCGCAAACGATCGATCGCGACAGCCTCACGAATGACCGCGTCGCCGCGCGCATCTGATCCAACCACCAAACGCGGCGGCTTTGCTGGTTCTTTGAGATAGCGGTCAAACCTATAAGCGCCATCCGCCCAAGCGATGGCATGAACCGAAAGGTCGCTCTCGTCAGTGTTTGCGAGCTGATAGTCGCCTGCTTTTAGCTTTGCCGATAAGGCTGCCAGCCCTAGAGCATCTGTTCCCGCCCCGAGACCGAACAACACGCCGGACATCGCGCCCGCATCGGTGGCGCCGATGACCATTTGACCGGCCGCGCCTGTAAAAGCGTGCGCTTTTGCTGAAGCGGTCAATCCATCCGGCAGTGCCGCACCCTCATCCCATGAGTCAGTTGTGAACAGATAGACCGGCACAGCCGCGTCAGCGTTGGGAATTAGGGCAGAGTGTTCAGGCATCGCAGTCTTAGTCCGTTAATGAGAAAGCCAGTTTTGTTAACCTTGTCTTGACCAGGTCAATGGCATGGTTCGCGCTCTAACAGCCCCGGAGCTTGCCAA
>JBCBGJ010000386.1:0-2895 GCA_038526925.1 Pseudomonadota bacterium | reverse complement strand
CATATGGCGCCGCACGGATCTCACTGAGGGGCGCTGCACGACCTGCTGCCGCAGCCTCTCCCAGCATCAATGCTGTTCCAGATGGGGCATCAACTTTGTGTCGGTGATGAGTTTCCAAAACCTCGATATCCCATTCGGCACCGAGCCTCGACGCTGCTTGCTTGACGAGCGCCTCGAGCAAATTGACGCCAAGCGAGAAATTGCCGGCTTTGACGATCGCGGCTGACGCCGACGCGGCTTTAATCTGCTGCTCTTCAGCCTCTGAGAACCCTGTTGTACCGATTACGAAGGCCGGAGCGCTGGTGGTAGACAATGCGGCGAGTGTTGCCGCGGGAACGGTGAAATCGATCCAAACATCCGCAGTCTCAGCAGCAGCCGCGACATCGCTGGTCACAAGGGTTCCTGTTGGCTCTTCTCCGCCAAGCGCGCCAAGATCTTTGCCAATTTGGTCAGATCCAGGCGCTTCGCTGCCGCCTGTGACTTTGTGCCCGGCGTCTATGGCCGCACCAATCAGTTGGCGGCCCATACGGCCTGCACTTCCGGCGATCGCTATGTTCAAGTGTGTCGTCATGCCCGCCTTATACAGAGCTTCGCCTCGCTGACCATATCCTAGACCCGCTTTGGGTAAGCGGCTGGACTGTGTTAAGCATAATGAAGACAAGCCCTAAGAGCGGCGAATGGAGGGTTTCAGTGATCAAATTCATGATAGCTAGCGCGGTATCAGCGCTGTGTCTCAGCCTGCCCGCGATGGCGCAAACCTTCACCCATACACACGGCGCCAAAGGGCATCACAGTCATTATATCACAACGTATAGCGTGTCCGGATCGTGCTGTTGCCCGGCACATAGCTCAACTGAGCTGCAGGGCGCGGCGCATCCGACCGCTCGAACTTATGTAAGACGTTACACGCATCCGACAGTAGAGCGTCGAACCTATTCGCGGGTTGTCGAGCCGCATGCAGCCCGCACCTATCCTCGATCTTACTCTACGCATCATTCGAGCTATCGACACCACGAAGCCGAACGACATACGTCCCACCCGGCGCAGCACCGCGAACACGTGCTGAGCCATGATGAACGACGCGAGCGAGACTATGCGCTCGCAGGAGAGACGCACTCTGATCGTGCGCGAGCTTGGGCGCATTATGATCGCAAATGGCGCTCGCGCACGAACGATAAACGCCACTAGGCAGCGCCCCCTCGCCCTGCTAATGCCGCGCGCATGTATCAGATATCTGCTCGGGGCCCTCGCGCGGCCATAGAAACCGCTTGGGACACACTTGCCTGGACCGATCCATCCCCGGCTGGCGCTGTGGATGCTAAAGAAGACACTCGGTTGACTTGGCGCCTCGACGCTTACGCAGAGACCCGCGAAGACGCAGAAGCCAGCGCCGCCCTCATCAGTGAAGTCGCACCTGAGCTTAACCCTGTCATCGAAGCCCTAGAAGACCGCGACTGGGTGACTTTATCGCTCGAAGGTTTGCCGCCGGTACGGGCCGGACGCTTTATTGTCGCGGGCAGTCATGCGCTCACCCAAACAGCACCTGGCAAAACCGATATTTTGATTGAAGCCGGCCCAGCGTTTGGAACCGGTCACCACGGAACAACCCTCGGATGCTTGCTGGGCTACGAACACGTTCTGAAAACCGGCGTGCCAAACACAGTTCTAGATGTTGGAACAGGCTCTGGCGTGCTTGCGATCGCAGCGATCAAAACCGGCGCGCAGCGCGCTATCGGGACCGAAATAGACGTTCAAAGCGTGGCGGTCGCAAATGAAAATGCACGTAAGAACAATGTTGCCAATCGATCCACGACATATCACACGCGCGGCGCAACCAATCAGATCATCCAATCTACGGCGCCGTATGATTTGATTTTTGCGAACATTCTTGCAGGGCCGCTAACTCGGCTTTCGCCGAAGCTCGTGCCGCTCATTAAAAGCGGCGGCCATATCATCTTGTCGGGATTGCTCACCCGCCAAGAACCATTAGTCCGCGCCGCCTATACGGGACGCGGACTAAGTTTGGTCAAACGCATCCGCAGAGACGGATGGTCCACTTTGGTCTTACAACGTCGGTCTTAGTGCGAAAGACGACGTGCGTGACGCGCTGTACGCTGTGCGAGAAGGCGTGGCTTAGATGCGACGAGATCTTCTTCGCTTACTGAAACGGTGATCCCATTTTGAGGCGTGATTTCTTGCACATTGCGAGAAACACTTGGAACGAAGGCTTGAAGCCCGGCAAAGCCGCGCTGAATATTATTGGTTTTCATTGTTTTAGTCCTGGGAGGTATTTTTTATTGTGACTGCGATATAGGTGCATATGATTGCAAAAGAATATACAAATACGTGAATTTTCATGCATTGGTGCATAGCTAAGTTTCATCTTTGCACCGCGGCCTAATCGGGACTATTCAGAGCTCATGAAACAGAATTTTGACGTTAAAGGCGGCCCTCAGATCGGTCGCGAAAATCTTCCAAAACTACGCGCGGAAATGCAGCGTCAGGGTCTTGATGGCTTCTATGTCCCGCATGAAGACGAGTATCAGAACGAATATCTACCCGAAGCGAATGAACGCTTAGCGTGGGTCAGTGGGTTCACCGGCTCCTTTGGCTCCGCGATGATCTTGATGGATCGTGCTGTCCTATTCGCAGACGGGCGCTACACGATTCAAGCGGCTGATCAGACAGACAATGACCTTTTTGAGCGCGTCCACGTCCCAGATCCCGGCCCGTTTGGTTGGCTAGGAACCCAGGACCTTAAAGGAAGAGTCCTCGGATACGATGCTGCTCTCATGACGCCCAACGATGTGGCAACCTTTGAAGCCGCCACAACGAAAGCGGGCGCGACAATCCGATCCGTCACCGAAAACCCTGTCGACCTTGCATGGACAGACC
>JBCBGJ010000385.1:0-2897 GCA_038526925.1 Pseudomonadota bacterium | reverse complement strand
AAAATAGAACGATCGCCGAAATTTTATCTGATACCAGTACTTCTTTTGATTTTGTAAGCGCGCATAGCGCGGGCTTGGAAGTTGGAATGGGCGGTGACACGATTGGTGCCGATCGTTACGGAATTTGGTCATTCGAACCAATTGGCATGCAGGCGCAGCCTGCCTCTGAAGCGGTTTCCCGCCTGTTCTATGTCGGAGACACAGGTGGCAGCGACATTAGTAGCGACGATAATTGCACACGCGAAACACGGTTACAGTTCATTGAGTTCAACCCAATGCGCATCCGTCTAGACTAGCCGAATTGGTGTGATTTAAGCGTTCGCCGCTTTCGCCGCGCGTTTGCGCTCATGAGGGTCCAAGTGGACTTTGCGCAGACGAATGCTCTCCGGTGTCACCTCGACCAGCTCATCATCAGCGATGTAAGCGAGCGAGCGTTCGAGCGTCATTTGCAGGGGCGGCGTCAAACGCACAGCCTCGTCCGTTCCACTGGCGCGGACATTGGTCAGCTTCTTTCCTTTGAGGACATTCACTTCAAGATCATTGTCGCGCGTGTGCTCGCCGACAATCATGCCTTGATAAACCTTGTCGCCTGGATGGATCATCATCGGACCACGATCTTCCAGGTTCCAGAGAGCGAAAGCGACGGCTTCGCCCTTATCCATCGCGATCAGTGTCCCGGTACGACGGCCTTGGATTTTGCCTTTGTAAGCCGCGTATTCGAGGAAGACGCGGTTCATGATCGCAGTCCCGCGTGTATCTGTCATCAACTCGCCTTGGTAGCCGATCAAGCCGCGAGTCGGGGCGTGGAAGACCATACGGGTCCGGCCAGCGCCGGATTGTTTCATCTCGATCATTTCGGCTTTGCGCTCAGATAGCTTTTGCACGACCGCGCCAGAAAATTCGTCATCGACATCGATCACGACTTCTTCGATCGGCTCCAGACGCTCACCGCCTTCGCCTTCTTTGTAGACAACTTGTGGACGCGAAACGCCGAGCTCATAGCCTTCGCGGCGCATAGTCTCGATCAAGACCGCAAGCTGAAGCTCGCCGCGACCGGAAACGATAAAGGACTCAGCTTCTGTTGAACGCTCGACCTTGAGCGCGACATTGCCCTCGGCTTCGCGCTGCAGACGATCCCAGATGACACGGCTGGTAACCTTATCACCTTCGGTGCCCGCCAGCGGACTATCATTGACGCGGAAGGTCATTGAGAGCGTTGGCGGGTCAATTGGCTGCGCTTCAATCGGCGTGCTGACACTTGGATCAACAAACGTGTCTGCAACGTTGGCTTTCTGCAAGCCAGAGATTGAGACAATGTCGCCCGCCTCACCGACGTCAATTGGTTCGCGCTGGAGCCCTCGGAAGGCCAATACCTTAGAGACACGACCGCTCTCAATCAAAGAGCCATCACGCGCCAAGACTTTGACGGTTTGGTTCGGCTTCACAGAGCCCGAGCTGACACGCCCTGTGAGAATGCGGCCAAGAAAATTGTCCGCGCCAATTGTCGTGGCGAGCATCCGAAACGGGCCCTCTTCCACTTTAGGCTCTGGCACGTGTTTAACGACGAGATCAAACAGCTCGTCCATATCCGTGCGCTCTTCCTCATATTGCGTGGACATCCAGCCATTCTTGGCTGAGCCGTACAGGATCGGGAAATCGAGCTGGTCATCATCAGCGCCGAGGGCATCGAATAGATCGAAGACTTCGTCGATCACTTCGTCCGGACGGCGCTCTGGCTTATCGATTTTATTGACCGCGACGATCGGACGGAGACCGATTTTCAGCGCTTTGGACACCACAAACTTGGTCTGCGGCATCGGGCCCTCCGCCGCATCGACCAGCACGATCGCGCCATCCACCATAGACAGAATACGCTCGACCTCGCCGCCGAAGTCAGCGTGTCCGGGTGTGTCGACAATATTGATCCGCGTATCGCCCCAGACAACGCTGGTCGTCTTGGCGAGAATGGTAATGCCGCGCTCCTTTTCGAGATCGTTGGAATCCATCATCCGCTCGGACGTGGCTTCGTTCTCCCGGAATGTACCGGACTGTTTCAACAAGCAATCGACCAAGGTCGTTTTACCATGGTCCACGTGGGCGATAATCGCGATATTGCGAAGGGAGGTTGGCTCGGTCATCGGGAGGGGCTCTCAAAGCGGTATATGTCGTTGCGCGCGCCATACACGGGACCGCGCCCTTTGGCTATGGCTTGTGGACACAGGCGATGTCTCGGGTCTCATCTAAACCCTGACAAATCATCTGAGATTAGCTATTTAACGCTTGGGGTGGATATTAAGAGGGACGCCATGCGTTTGATTTTGCTGGGCCTTGTGGCCGTTCTTTCGCTCGGACTGGAAGCTTTTGCAGAGAAGCGCATCGCGCTCGTCATCGGAAATAGCGCGTATGAAACGACTGGCTGGTCGCTCACTAATCCTGTGAATGACGCGGCCCTCATCAGCACCTCCCTGGAGCGCGTGGGCTTTGAGGTTCACCAGCTTCTGGATGCAGACCGTAATCAAATGGAACAAGCATTTCAGGATCATGCGGATCGCCTGAAAGAGGCTGGCGAAGACGCCGTCGGGTTCTTTTTCTATGCCGGACACGGCGCGCAGCATCGCGGATTAAACTATCTCGTCTCTAGTGACGCGCGGTTGCGCTCTGCCGCGGATTTGATGCGCCAACCAAAGCTCGATCTGTTGATGGATTATCTCGATTATGCCGGAAATCAGACGAATTTCATCGTGCTGGATGCTTGCCGCAATAACCCCCTGCCCGCCTCAATGCGCAGCGCGCCACAGGGCCTTGCGAGCAGCCAGAAAGTCCGTGGCACCTTGATCGCATATTCCAACCGCCCGCGCCAGGGTGGCTGGGGGTGGCTAGGGCCGAACGAAACGCTC
>JBCBGJ010000384.1:0-2899 GCA_038526925.1 Pseudomonadota bacterium | reverse complement strand
AATGCTTTCGCCTTTATGGATCCGCGCATTGTAGAGGTTCCAGAGCTCAGGACGTTGGTTTTTCGGGTCCCAGCGATGCTCAGCGGTCCGGAACGAGAACACACGCTCCTTGGCGCGGGACTTTTCCTCATCGCGGCGCGCGCCGCCAAAGGCGACATCAAACTTGTGCTTATCCAGCGCTTGCTTGAGGGCCTGCGTTTTCATGATGTCGGTATGGATAGACGAACCATGCGTGAACGGACCAATACCAGCATCGATCCCTTCCTGATTGGAATGTACAATCAGATCCATGCCGAGCTCTTTGGCCTTGCGGTCGCGAAACTCTATCATTTCACGGAACTTCCATGTCGTATCGACATGCATCAATGGAAACGGCGGAACGCTCGGATAAAACGCCTTCATCGCGAGGTGCAGCATCACCGCACTGTCCTTGCCGACGGAGTATAGCATAACAGGGTTTTCGGCGACGGCTGCAACTTCGCGAATAATATGGATCGCCTCGGCCTCAAGCCGATCGAGATGGGTCAGGGAGGTCACTGAATTAGCCCAATTCTGTTTGTTTAGTATTTTGCCCCACATAGAGATCTAGGTCCCGCACAACAACTGGAGTTTCTGATTAGAAACACTTAAGCAATTTGCATGCCCCAACGTCCTTACTGGTCTTTCTGTTTGGAAAGTGGTCCATAGGCCAAAAATGCGGAGACTTCCACTTGAGTGATCATATGCAGCAAATCGTCCTGAAGCAGTATTGTGAAGGCGCCCCAAACCCCAGTGATTTCGAGCTTGTCAGCAAGGATTTGCCGGTTCCGAACGAGGGACAATTCCGGGTCCGTCATATCTGGAACTCGGTTGATCCGGGCACGCGATCTCGCCTCTCTGGCGGCGACAGCTATGCGGCGGCACTGCCGCTCGGCAAGCCGATTGATGGGTTTAGCGTAGGTATTGTGGATGCGAGCCAGAACGAAGCCTATCCCGTCGGGACGAAAGTCTTCTGTGCTGGCGGCTGGCGTACACATACGATCCAAAATGGCAAAGGCTTTATCGGCCAGGTGCCAGATGCTGTGCCGCTGCCTCTATCGCTCTGGATCGGAGTTTTGGGCGTACCAGGTCTGACCGCTTGGTTTGGCTTGAAATCGGTTGCGAAATTTCAAGCTGGAGATCGCGTGCTCGTCACGTCTGCGGCAGGTCCTGTTGGCGCAACAGCGGGTCAGCTCGCCAAGGCGGGCGGTGCAGAGCAAGTTATCGGGATCGCAGGTAGCGATAAGAAATGCCAATGGCTCATCGATGAAGCCGGGTTCGATCACGCGATCAATTACAAGACGACACCTGACTTAGACGCGGCGATCAGCGAAGCCATGCCGAAAGGTGTGGATCTCTTGTTTGACAATGTTGGCAATGAAATGATCAACCGCGTTCTGCCAAAGATGCGGCTGAACGGTCGGATCTGCATTTCGGGCCAGGTGGCTGACTATAATCTGTCGCCGGAAGAGACCCCGGGCATCGTCAACACCAAGCCGTTTATCACCCACCGTGTACTGATGCAGGGGCTCGTGGTGTTTGATTTCGCCCGCGAGTTCCCGGTCGCATTGAACGAGATGGCAACCTTGATCGGCAAGGGCGAGCTGAAGCTGCAGGAAGAACGATTTGAAGGCATCGATAAAATGCCAGAAGCCTTCTGCGGCCTGTTCCGAGGCGAAAACTTTGGCCGCCGCGTTGTGCAAGTCAGCGCCGAGGAATAGGGTCTAGTCCGATAATACTGTGGAGGAGCCGCCCATGTCACACTTAATGAAGATAGCACTTTTTGCGCTTTTCGCGTTCATGACGGCTCCATTCGCAATGGCTCAGATTGATCCTGACCTGCCCGCGCTCCCGGTCTTGGACCCGGATCGCGTACATTCAAACTGGGTAGATTTTGAGCCAGAGTTCACTCCCTATGTGTGCCCGTTCCACGCCCAGGCGCCGGATTATGATCCAGAAGAGTTTCGCTGCGGGTATGTGCTGGTTCCAGAGGACCGCACAAAGCCGGATAGCCGTCTGATTAAGCTGTCTGTTCTTAACATCAAATCGACCTCAGAGAACCCAGCCGGGGGCGCCGTCATCCGCCTCACCGGCGGTCCAGGCGGGCCGTCACTCAGTGCTGGTCGGATCTTCGCCTATCAGGGCGCGAACACAAAAGAGTTCCGTGAAGCAGCTGACCTGATCTTCTTCGATCAACGCGGCATCGGTTATTCAGAGGGTCATTTCTGCCGCGCCGTGCCGCGCAATTTCCAGTTCGGTGTGCCGATAGAAGAAGGTGTCGAGAAGTCAAAAATCGCATTTAAAAAGTGCCTGGCTGAAGCCCGGGCGCGCGGGATCGCAGTCGACGGCTACACCACCTGGCAAAACGCGCTTGATGTGCGCGATATCCGCATCGCCCTCGGCTATGATCAATGGACCTTGTTCGGTGTCTCCTATGGCACATCGCTTGGCCAAGCGATCCTGCAAGTCGATGAAGACGGCGTGCGCGCCGCCATCCTGGACAGCGTCGTCCCGGCGACACCGCTTGAAACAGGCGGATGGGAAGCGACGGCTTATGGGTTCAGCTCCGCCCTGAACGCCTTGGATGCGGACTGCGCAGCAAATCCGGCCTGCGCGCGCGATGTCGGCAGCTTCCGGGAGCGGTTCATCGAGACGTTCGAGGCTTATGACGCCGACCCCATCATTTTAGATACGATGAACCCTGGATCCGCCCTTAACGGCACGGTGGTCTTAGACGGCGACCTCGCGGTGAGGAGGCTTGGAAAATCAGCGTAAAGATTGTTTGAGTAAAGCGCCTGGAAGACAGCCCCACCCGCGAGGTCGCCGTCTAAGACCACCGTGCCGTTAAGGGCGGATCCAGGGTTCATCGTATCTAAAATGA
>JBCBGJ010000383.1:0-2911 GCA_038526925.1 Pseudomonadota bacterium | reverse complement strand
GCTTCCCCGAGTGAACGCTTGGAGGTCCATAGCCATAATCAATGCTTGGCGGGCCCGCGCATTTTGTTGCTCGATGTCTGGAGTTTGATCGAGGTTGCGAAAGCCGCCTGTGAACTCCAGAAGCTGTCGTTGGTTCTCGGCCTCCTTCGGCGTGATGACTTCACACTTATTGTTCTCAAACGCATGATCGACGCTCTCGTAGCCAAGTATGACCTGCTCTCCATCTGCCCCAGATACAAGGTATCCATAGCGGTCTTTCGCCTCGACGCGCCATGTATGCCCGTCAAGGATCAAGTCCGATCCAAGGATCACCTTATATTTGGGGCGATAGCTCATTCTGCGAGCCAGGCCCGAGAATGGCGATTGATAACCGCATCCCAATCGGCCTCCAAAACCCCCTGAGCGATGAGGCGCATACAGGACCTCCAAGCGTTCACTCGGGGAAGCGGACATTGATCAATGAGGTCCGACATGAGCCAAAACGACACTCTATGGGCAATCTCGGAAACGGCTTCGTCATCGCTCGGGTTTTTCAACCCGTGAAGGTACCACATTCGCCGCAGATTATCGCGACGGGCGCGCGAGTAATTGTCTGTATTCACGACAATGGTCTCGTCCGCGAAACGGTCATCGACACACGAAAAAATGGCGTCAATCTCTTCCTGCACGCGCTCAGTTCGCAAACCCTTACCGTTCTTGACGTATGCGGCAATCCGGTAGCCGTCATTCATGGTGATTCGCAGATCGAAATAGTGATCGCGGTATCCCCGTTTGTTGTATCTCCATGGGTAACGGATGGGTGGTAGCTGAACCTCCAATCCATGAAAGTCAGGATCAAGCGACGCTTCCAGGGCAACCGCGAATTCACCCTCGGACTCAAAATGATAAATCTGCGGCTGCCCCTTTGTTGCGGGCGTCGACATGGCAAGGGAAACACGATGCGCGGCATTGTTCCGTGTCATGGGGTTTCGTGCGCCTCTGTACGGAAGAACACCGAGGGGAGCGGGCACCTTAAGCGGTGGCAACTTTTTTGTTTTTACTGGTGTTGGGTCCCAGTCCATTGGGTAGGGCATGACTTCTCCGTTTCCGAAAGATCACTCTTTCAGGTGTCTACTGTTACGTTCTGCGGAGCCGACATTGCGCTTGCCTGGACCATTTTTGGTCTCTACTCTGGCAAGGGTTATCGGGCATCAGCCCCGCCTTGTTCGGCGCGCCGTTTGGCGCGCCGTTTTTTGTTTCCGCACCTCTGTCGTGAAATCGACCATGTGAGATGCGGGGTCGCCGAGAAACGTTCATCGCGCGGCGTGTCGAGTCAATTCTTATTTTATATCAACAAGTTGAAACCATTCCTCCTATTCAAATTCGCGCGCCAAAGTGGCTTCTTTCTCATCCACAAACCGACGCCAAAGGACCCAGGTACTGAGTTTGGCATCGTTCTTTGAAGGGCAATTAGGACGAGGATTTGGCTTCCGGAAGAGCGATCGGCAAGTTCGCCAAACTAGGGTGTGGACGAGCTATCTACTTTACTCAATTCCGAGCATCTGCCAGCGACGTCTCTGTTGCACGGTGAGGAGCCAACGAAGGTAATCATCGGACGTAGGATCAATATCTTGTGGGAAATCGAGTTCATTTACGCAAATACAGCATCCGAGAAGTCCGCCATTCTCTAGCGACAGATCCTTGCGCACCAAATTACGTATCCTGAATGCAGTCGCATAGGCGATACCGTATCGTTCTTTGATTCCATTCACCGTCGGTAAAGATCTACTGGCTTTGCTCCGGACGATCTCTTCTGCGAGGCGAAAGTACGTCTTCAAACCCAGGCGCTGCCCGTGAAGAACAGTGCCTGATGTGATTGAAAACTGCGCGTTACATTCACGGCAGGAGTAAGGTTTTCGCGCCTTTATTCTAGCGAAGTTTTTTTTCGAACACGCGGGGCAAATCGGTCCATTTGGCCAACGGATCTCGTGCAGACGGTTTTCGCACGCCTCTTCCGAAGCGAAATACTCATTAACGCCCTCAACTGGCAGGCGTAACGACAACGAGAGCCAATGAGCGCGATCTTCCATAATTGAGTTCCCTTGGCACAATGCCTGCGCCACCACATCAGTTCGACATATGGCGTCTTTAGGGCCTTCTGATCTTCAGAACGCGATCACCAGTCCGTGCAGGCGCAAGAGTTGCAAAGTGAATTGCCCAGCATAGCTCTCGAGAATCTAGCCAACCGCTCGTAAGATCGATCCACCTTCAAGCCCGAACAGCCGTTTTCCTACCTGATGTGCCCGAGAAAAACCATGCTATTCAACCCCGCTACGCCACGACATCGTGAAACTCTGATTTCACTCTTTTCACGCTCTGCATCGATGCATGGGCTGCCCTTCACAGTTTTTGCCAACGAAATAGGCCTGGGGGTTAGATCCATTGTGAATGCTGAAGATCGAGCTGTCAGGCGCATCCAAGAGCTTCACGGACTGTCAGAAGATGCAGTGCGCGAGCTTGTCTCATGGAGTGGCAAGCCCATCGGCAAAGTTCGAATTCACTTTCGCGGCGCCGAGGTCGTATCACGTGCTTTGAGAAACCCAACCATTAGAGGTTGCCTTACCTGTCTGAAGGAGGACGCCGCGCTGACGCCGAAGTCGCCAGCGAACAGTATGGCACTGCGCGGCGACTGGCACCTACGCCATGTCGCGATTTGCCTACGGCACTCCAAGCCTCTCGAGCCACTTTGGACTGAAGGTCCTGTGTGGATGGCTCCCGTTAAGCAAGATTTAAATGCGGCTAGTGGCACCATTTCAGAAGCGGTCTTGTGTCCGGCCTGTTTGCGCGGCTGTTGACCGCTGGCCCTGATGGAGTCCGCAGATCAGGTTCCTTACTGCTTTGCGGGCAGAGCCGCCCGGGACATTCGTCGGAG
>JBCBGJ010000382.1:0-2931 GCA_038526925.1 Pseudomonadota bacterium | reverse complement strand
CCGCCTCATCATCCGCTTGCGGATCAAGCCGCGCGATATTGTCCCGGATCGTACCCGCAAGCATTTCCAGATGCTGAGGCGGTGATTGCTGCGGCAAAGATGGCAGGCGTACACGAGATGGTTCTGCAATTGCCCGACGGGTATGCCACCAAGCTTGGCTTTGGAGCGCATCCGCTGTCTGGTGGTCAGTTGCAACGGCTTGGGCTTGCGCGCGCGATTTACGGGATGCCGAAATATGTTGTTTTGGACGAGCCCAACTCAAACCTTGATGCGAGCGGAGATGAAGCGCTGAGCCGCGCGATCATGCTGATGCGGGAGGCAGGTAGCACCGTTGTGGTGATGGCGCATAGACCGTCTGCGATTGCTGCAGTGAATAAGGTTTTGGTACTGCATGGTGGGCGCGTTGCCGAGTTTGGCGATAAGGACGATGTGTTGTCCAAAGCCACCAAACCCAACCGCAGCCCGAGGGAGGAGGTGTAGATGACAGCCATTCCTGACACGGCACCGCAACTGAAAACCGGCCTGCGCTGGCCTGCGGTTTTGGGTGTTTTGGGCTCAGTTCTGCTTTTTGGCGGGCTTTTTGCGTGGTCATGGTTCACCCAGATTAACGGCGCCGTTATCGCCCAAGGGACCGTTGAAGTGATTGGCAAACCGCAATCGGTGCAGCATCTGGACGGTGGCATCGTCGAAGAAATCAGGGTGTCTAACGGGGATCGCGTTGAGGAAGGCGAGGTGCTCGTGCGTCTTGACGATACCGTTTTGCGCGCGAACCTCTTGATCTACAAAACAAGACTTTCGGATGCGCTTGCCCGGCAAGATCGGCTCGTAGCGGAACAACAAGGGTTGGATGCGGTCGATTTTGCGCCGCAGGGTACGCTTTTGTCTGGGATCTCACCCGATCTCAATCGCGCAGGGCAGGTCGAGATCTTTGAAGCACGGCGCGAGCTGCAACGCGGACGGCGCGAGCAGCTTTCCGAGAAGATCGTGCAGTTTGGCAATCAAATCCTCGGGGTTGAGGGGCTTATCACGTCGAAAGAAGAACAGCTTGATTTGATCCAAAGCGAATTGACGGCACTTGAGACATTGAACGCGCGTGGTCTGACGCGGGCCAGTCAGGTCCTAGGCGTTCAGCGCGACAAGGCTGATCTTTTGGGGCAGTTGGCCGAACACACATCCGAGCTGGCCCGGATCCAGAACTCTATTCGCGATACCGAACTCGAGATTTTGCAAGGCGAACGACAGTTCAAGGAGGAGGTCGTCACAGAACTGCGCGAGGTGACCAACTCTATTCAAGAGCTTACGCAGCAGATCACCTCTACCCGCAAGCAGCTGGAACGGATCGAGATCCGCGCGCCAGCCAGTGGTCGGGTGCACGAGATGCAGCTTTTCACCTTAGGTGGGGTCGTTCCGCCCGGTGCAACGATCCTTCAGGTCATCCCACGCGACCAAGGTCTGGGCTTTGAGATGCGGGTCGATCCTGTCTCGATTGATCAGGTCTATCCTGGTCAGGATGCAAGGCTTCGCTTTACTGCATTCAATCAGCGAACAACGCCGGAGCTGATGGGGCAGGTCGCTGACATCTCTCCAACATCGGTGGTAGACGAGACAACTGGCCAAAGCTTCTACCGCGTCAGCATGGATGTCTCTGAGGCAGAGCTCGCCCGGTTGGGAGACGTCGAGCTTGTGCCAGGCATGCCCGTGGATGCATTTGTGCAAACCGGCGAACGCTCAGTTTTCAGCTATCTCACAAAGCCCCTGACCGAGCAATTTACCAACGCATTCCGCGAGGAGTAGGGTAGGCGGGATTGAAATAGTTAAGAGGCTTAACGGCGAGCTGCGAATGAAAGGGCTTCACGCTCATATCGGCAGTATGACCCAAGCCTTCGCACAGCAGATGACAGGTATGATTTCTGGGCACCTCTTTTTCGCGGTAGACTGAGCGTTTTCGCACGACATCTCAATTCCGTGTTTCGCCGCACTTACCTCAAGCATCCTACCGTCTTCCCAACCGCCTCAGCCTTGCCAACTGAGCCAGCATCTGCGCGCCGGTCCCGGTCGAATTACTGCCGGGCGACTGCGGAATGGTCTGACTCATGCCCGATCGTTGTGGCAACTGCTGGACCCCAAGCATCTGCCGCGCTCTAAGGGCAGCGTATTCGGCGCCGCTTGCGCCTCCGACAAGGAACCGGTTGTAGGCTTGCTGGCTTCCAATGGCGGCGCGAGCAAACCCGTAGCTTCCCGCCAGCCCGCCTGAAAGTGCCGGCATCATGATGTTTCCGGAGATTGCGCGGACGATGAAGGGTGTGGCGATGATGAAGCCCTTGGCCATGAGCACCATCATGAAGAAGGGGATGAGCGCGCCGATGTTTGAGGCGCCTTCCGGGTCGCCAAGCTCGCCGATGAGTGCGGAGGAAACGCCGGTGATTGTCGCGACCAACTGGGTGCAGTTCAACGCGCTTTCCGCCGCAATCCTGGCGGGGATCGACAGCATTGCGGGTGCGCTTGTCGCCTCGGTCGGTGGCGGTACCCCGGGGCCCTCTGGCACGTTCGCGGAAGAATTCGACCGGTTGATCGCCGAGTTGGGGGACTATTTGAACGCCGCTGGTTCCGAGTTGAACTGGATGGCCGGCGCCATGCTCGACATCGTCGGTGTGCTTCTGCTCTCGATCCTCGGCGGGCTGGCCGCCTTCATCCTCGTGGCTTCTCGACTGATGATCGCTCTTCTGATCGGGATTGCCCCGGTTATGATCTTCCTAACCCTCTTCGAGGTGACCAAGGACTATTTTGCACGCTGGCTGTCCGCCCTGGTCTCCTTCGCGCTTTACCCGATCGTCGTGGCCGGCGTGTTCGCGACAATCACCGATGTTTGAGGCGCCTTCCGGGTCGCCAAGCTCGCCGATGAGTGCGGAGGAAACGCCGGTGATTGTCGCG
>JBCBGJ010000381.1:0-2954 GCA_038526925.1 Pseudomonadota bacterium | reverse complement strand
CACAGGCGCTGGCATCGCAGAACTCGAAGGCGGGCCAGAGGTTTATGCGATGCACGTCGCCTGTGCGCGCGGCAGGAGCATACTCTTCCTCCATGAAGGTCAGAAGAGCCTCATAGGCGGTGATGGCCGTCTCAACGGCCGTCTCGCCTTGGGTTTTCAGGGCGGCAATCTCATCTTCAGAGAGGAAGAGTATGCTCCTGCCGCGCGCACAGGCGCTGGCATCGCAGAACTCGAAGGCGGGCCAGAGGTTTATGCGATGCACGTCGCCTTTCACACCGCTGGCGCGGGCTACAGTCCTGAAGAAATTCACCAATTGGGACAGTCGGAAGTCGCCCGCATTCGCACCAACATGGAAAGCATCATTGAAGAAGTCGAGTTTGAGGGCTCGTTTGAAGAGTTCGTGGACTTCCTGCGCACAGATCCTCAATTCTACGCCACATCCGCTGAAGAGCTGCTCGAAAAAGCATCTGAGATGAGCAAACGCTTGGATGCCTTATTGCCGCGCTATTTCAGAACGCTGCCCCGCTTGCCTTATGGGGTTGCGGCCGTGCCTGCATCGATTGCCCCTGGATACACGACCGGTCGGTATTCCGGCGGCGATGCGGAAAGAGGCATCGCAGGGACGTATCTGGTGAACACATATGCGCTCGATCAAAGACCGCTCTACGAGCTGCCAGCTTTATCCGCGCATGAGGCCGTCCCTGGACATCACTTGCAGATCGCCCTCGCTCAAGAGCTGACCAATGTCCCTGAGTTTCGAAGATCCTATTATGCGACAGCCTTCGGTGAAGGATGGGGCCTGTATGCCGAAAAGCTAGCGGGCGAGGCCGGGTTTTACCGCACGCCATATGAACGTTTTGGTCAGCTCTCATATGAGATGTGGCGCGCCTGCCGGCTCGTCGCGGATACCGGATTGCATCACTATGGCTGGACGCGCGCTGAGGCTGAAGCCTGCTTTGTCGAAAACACAGCGCTCGCCCCGCTCAACATTCAGACCGAAGTCACACGCTACATTGGATGGCCTGGCCAAGCGACCGCTTACAAAGTCGGAGAGCTAAAGATCCTCGAGCTCCGAGCTTCTGCAAAAGAGGCGTTGGGAGAGGATTTCGATATCCGCGAGTTTCACGATGTCCTGCTCGGTGCCGGAGCCATGCCCTTGGATGCGCTGGAAAAGCGCATAAATGAGTGGTCTGCGGCGGGGACGACTGCGACAGAATAAGACGCATCTTGAAAGAAAGTCCGATTATGGAGCCGCTCGAAAAACTCCTCGCAAAAGACGCTATCCGAGATTGTCTTTTTAGATATTGCCGCGGAATTGATCGCGCCGACGAAGCCGCCCTTCGGTCAGCGTATTGGCCAGATGGTACTGATACTCACGGGCCCTACAAAGGCAGCGCAAGTGGTTTCATCGACTGGGCCATGAAAGTGTTGCCGCATGCCGAGCGTAACATTCACCAGATCCACAATATCCTGATCGAATTCAAATCCGGCGGCGCGGCGGTTGAGTCCTACTTCTCGGCGTTCCAGCGCCAACCCGATAAGACGGGAGACATGCAAGAGCTGAGCATGAAAGGTCGCTACATTGACTGGTTCGTGGAGCGCGACGGGGAATGGCGTATTCTGAACCGGACGGTCGTTTTCGACTGGGTGGTGGAAACATCGCCGCCAGACGGCTCAGAAGCGGAGCGTTTCGGGGCTTTGACCCCGATTGGCGCCAACCATCCCCATGACCCTCTATACACTGTGATTTAGAACCCGATGCCGACGCTTACGATCATAGAAACCGGGCTCGCCCCAGACAAAATCCGCGCGGATTGGCCGAGCTATCCGGAGATGTTTCAAGACCTTTTGGAGCCGCATCTCAAAGGCTGGACTTTTAAGAGCGTCGCGCTGTCGTCCGGCGAGGCGCTGCCGGATCCAAAAGTCTTGGATGCGATCCTAATTACGGGGTCTGCGGCTGGCGTTTATGACGACTTTCCCTGGATGGCGCCGCTTATGAGCTTCATCCGTGATGCTGCCGCAGCTCAAACACCACAGATCGGCATCTGTTTCGGGCACCAAGCAATTGCGAATGCACTCGGCGCAGAGGTCGCGAAGTCAGATAAAGGTTGGGGCATCGGTCGCCACGTCTATGACATCGAAGCGCCGCAGGCTTGGATGGGCACGCCGCCGCCGACCCAGTTCAGCTTGGGCGTCAGCCATCAAGACCAAGTTCTAAGCCTTCCGACCGGCGCCATCCGCGTCGCGCAGAACGATTTTTGTGAATATGCTGCCCTCGCCTATCCAGACGCTAAAGCGATCAGCTTTCAGGGCCATCCGGAATTTAGTTCCGGCTTTTCCTGCGCCCTTTATGGTGTGCGAAAAGGCACGAGACTACCCGTTCCGATGGTCGAAGCCGCGGAGGCGAGTTTTTCAGAGCCGATCGACAATGATCAGACGGGCCAATGGATGGCGAGGTTCCTGTTAAGCGAAATTGATTAGCGTCGCGGCAGCCTTTTCAGGCCCGTCGCGCGCGCCCTACACTCTTCCTTGTGTCATCTGCGCCCACATCCGAACCGCCACGTTTAAGTCCCCGCCAAGTCTGGATCTTGACGCTCGCCTCAGCTGTGGTCACGGCCAATGCCTATTACATTCACCCCATCATCGCGTGGGTTGCTGAAGACTTCCAAGTCAGCTCCTCAACGATTGGCCTTGTTCCGGCGCTGAACCAGCTGGCCCTCGCGCTTGGGATCTTTTTGCTGCTGCCGCTGGGCGATCGATACAGCAACCGCACGCTGACCGCGATCTTCGTGGCGGGTCAGTTCGTGGCGATCGCGGTGATGACGTTTGCCTCAGATTTCCGATTGTTTTTAATCGGGTCGACAGTCCTCGGCTTCGTGACCATTGCGCCCTATTTGCTGCCGACCTATGCATCGAAGCGCGTGGATCCGAGTGAGCTTGGAAAGGTCACGGCG
>JBCBGJ010000380.1:0-2956 GCA_038526925.1 Pseudomonadota bacterium | reverse complement strand
TGCTTCAAACCCGCCAAATGTAATCTCTAAACAGGTTGCATTTGGCGGGTTTGAAGCAGAGGCTGAGGCGGACTGCAGTGTCGCAGTGACGGGTGCCGCCGGGCATCTGTTTGTTTCAAATGAAGAGATGGAGCCCCACGCAACCTGGCATTTGCGTAAAGGCGATACGATCAAAGTCGAGCCATCGGAGGTTGGTGTTAGAACCTATTTGGCCATCCGAACTGGGTTTAAGGCGCGGGCGCTCTTCGGCTCTTCGTCCACTTATTTGCCGGCGGCGTTTGGGGGATTTGAAGGCCGCGCCTTGCAGACGGGTGATAGGCTTGCCGCAAATGCCGCGACCGTCATGACCGAGACCCTAAAAACACCGGATGCGCTGCGCCCAGTTTTCACGCATGCTTTTGCGCTGCGTACTTGTCCCTCTTCAGAATTCGATCTGCTGTCGCTAAAGTCACGCGATGCCTTATTCGGAGAAACGTTTACAGTAGGGCGCCAAGCCACCCGGATGGGCCTGTCTCTGGAAGGCCATCCGCTGAGCGTGGACAGCGATGGGAAGATGAAAAGCGCGCCAGTGTTTCCTGGCACCATTCAGTGTCCACCATCCGGCACGCCGATCGCCCTGCTATGCGATGCGCAAACGACAGGCGGCTATCCCCGCATCGCCGCGATTGCGCGCTGCGACCGCCATTTGCTCGGCCAAATTCGCCCAGGCGATCAGGTTACGCTCTTGCACAGGACGGCCGAAGCCGCCCTGATTGAGTTTGCGGAGAAACAAGCCATGCTTGATAGCTGGCTGCTCGGCGACGTTTAGTTTTGGACGGCAATAACCGCGTTAGATGCCGCAACGGTGACAGCGCCTAGGTCCGCTTCCAAGCTGTCAGGACGCACCGCGCTTGGATAAGCTTCTTCCAGTTTCGCGATCGCATCTTTGATCGCTGAGGCGGCCGCTTGGTCTTCGGTTGAGATCGCGTCGGCGCTTTCTAGGAATACGGCTTCACCGGCTTTGAAGAACCCGTAGCCATCGAGATATGGCTCATATTCATCGGCCTCAAGCGCGATCCGGTACATGTCAGCTGCGCGTTCAATCTGGTCGACTGCAACACCTGCGGCAATGCTGGCTGCACTCGCGTCAGACGCTGGCGCTTTTGTTGCTGCAGTCCGCAAGGCGGCGATGATTTGATCCGCGCGAGCATTGATTTGCTCTGGCGTTTCGCCAGCGAAAATAGCGGCGGATGTTTCGGTCAGCTGGTCGCTGAAATCCTCAACGCCTAGCTGTTCAAACACCGACTGGCTCTCGAACAGAACCTCAGAGACAGGGTGCGCGAACATTTCAGCTGCAGCGTCGTTTTCGCCCAATGCGTGAGCATCCCGCGCCGCAATGATGTGCGCTTCTGTGATTGCGAGGATAGAGAGGAAGACGACTGGGTCTGTTACAGCGCTTGCAAACACAACGCCGCCTTCGCCTTCACCTGCTTCTGCGGCAGCGGGCTCCTCTGCTTCAATAGGCGGTGCCGGCGCCGCGATTTCGGCCTCGGGTTGATCTGTGGTCGCTTCAGGGCTCCCGCAAGCGGCGAGCGTGCCGCTCGCAAGCGCCGCGCCGAGCCCGAGCTGGCTCCAGCGTTTAAGTCTTGTTGTCATACTAGGTTTCCTACAAGGTTTACGTCATTCTCTTACCCTTTATGACTTTATTGAAAATCATTCGCAAGTAGGAAATCGATGCTTATCACGATTGCTAGTGTTCTGGACAACAACACGCTTGAGCAGGCTCGTAGCCTCATGAAAGTGTTGCGTTGGGCCGATGGGGCAGAAACTGCAGGCGCGACAGCGCGAGAGGTAAAACGAAATCTGCAGGCGGACCTATCGTCCCGATCAGGGGCTGAGCTACGCGATTTGCTGAAAGGTGCCATCCAAAGTCACCCGGTCGTGCAGGCCGCTGCACAGCCGTCGCGATACTCCAAATTGATCGTCAGCAAAACTGAAGTCGGCGGTGGCTATGGATTGCATATCGATAATGCCCTGATGCCGCATGGCGGAGATAAAATGCGGACGGATGTTTCGTTCACACTCTTCCTGTCGGACCCCGAAGAGTATGAGGGTGGTGAGCTGCAAATTGAACATGCTGGGCAATCGATACAGGCGAAGCCGGAGGCCGGAGATCTCGTACTCTATCCTTCCACGAGCTTGCATCAAGTTGTGCCCGTTTCATCTGGCTCACGCCTCGCCTGTGTCGGCTGGATCGAAAGCCGGATCAAGAGCGCTGAGGATCGCGAGCTTCTGTTCGATATGACCAATCTGAAATCAGAACTCGCTAAGCACTATCCCGCACAGTCCGCGGAGATGCTCGTTTCAGCCAAGATTCTCTCTAACATGATCCGCAGGTTCAGCTGAGACCGCGGGACCGTTTGGCCGTGGCTTCGCAGGCTGTATGTAAGTCGAATGAACTCTACTCGCCCGTGACGAGCATCAGCGAGGACCGTTTATTTGCTTCGATGGCGTCATCGCTGAACCACCAATAGGTTTCAGACGTCTCGTCTGCCCATTTTTCAACTTGGTCGTTCAAATTGCGATGGAACGTTCGCCCAACAACACCGCCTGGCAAAACCGCACGAACCTTGTCTGGGTCATTCAAATCAGCTGTCATACGCAGCGAAGCGGTCCACTGCGTGTCGAATGGCGCATGATAGGGATAGAGCGCGCGCTTCAGCGTCTCGCCAGTCCCTGACATCGCAATGTTACGGTTGCCCGTAAGCGACCCAATAAACCCGTCGCGTCGCAAAGGACCGGTGAAGCGCATCCGATTCAATTGTCCCCATGCCCATTTCGAGCGATCCGAACCATAGTCAGTCGACAGCCGGTCAAGCGCCGCAAGACCGGCGAGACGGACAAGATCAGCTAAGCTCTCGGTCGTTTCCGTTCGAACGTCATCGAACCAGGGAGACGTCCCTTCCTGAACCATCCG
>JBCBGJ010000379.1:0-2957 GCA_038526925.1 Pseudomonadota bacterium | reverse complement strand
CGACGCCAGCTGTCCGCGCAGCACTTTGCCATAGCCAAAGTTCTGCCGGGCATTTTCGGGCCAGTCCATTGCATTCTCATAGGCGCAGTCAAATCTCAGCCCGAGTTGATTCTCAACCAGAGTTTCGCGTTGCTGACTGTGATCAGGGGCGGCGCAAATATCCACAATCAGACCGACCTGACGTGCGATAGACTGCGAGAGCTTTTCGTTCACATCGCTGATATGTTCTTGATAATAGTAGAGCGAGAAGAACGCGAAAATCGCCACCACCGGCAGCGCGACCAATGCAGCGAGCCGGGCATAAAGCCCTCGGGGTGTATAATCGCGAAGTCGAAATCCGCTCATCAGACTAATCGTCCAGAACTAACATCATATTGGTGCGATCCTTATGGACGATCTTATAGCCTTTGCCGAGCAAAAGCGCCTCGCAATCACGCTCCCACCGATCAGCGTGACAAGCTTCCATAACAATCGCTTTCGGGTACAGGCTCTCAGGCGCGGTATCAAAGAATGGAAACAAGACTCCATCCTCAAAGCCTTCGACGTCGACCTTTAAAAGATCGAGGGTCTCGGCACCTTTTGTTTTCAAGAGATCCAGCATCGGGGTCACGGGCACATCGATCGTTGGATCTCCTGCGCGGACCCGCGCCGAGGCTTGTCCTGCTGCCGCGGGCGTCGAAATCGTCAGCGTGCCGGACGTCTCTCCTCCGACCGCGGTTGGTTCTAGGAATAGGTTCAATCGCTCCGCTAGATTTGGGTTCAGCGCAAAATTTGTTTTCAGCCGATCGAACATGGCTGGTTGAGGTTCGGCGCAGATGATCGTTCCTGATTGCATCAGTGACGCGATGAACAAGCTGAACACGCCTGCATTGCCGCCTATATCCAGAAACACACCGTTTTCACGCGGCATATGGGTTCGGCAAAAATCATACTCTTCGCGCGCATATCTCTTTGGGTTGAGCAGCGCTTTGATTTCAGAATTGTTGCCGGTGTGATGCAGACGGGCACGGCCGCCATAGAGGCTCACATCCAAAGGCTGATCCGGATTAAGCCCGCGGACACTCTTCGCCATCAGCTTGCGCATGCCGCCTCGCCCCAAGATCGTATTACGGGACAATCCAATGAGCGCGCTTGTCAGCGGGCCTGGGCGAAAATTGGCGGCGTGATCGTCCATTCATGTCCTTTAGATCCAAGCTAGGGCTTTGGGTAGACTGCGCGTCAGTGTAGATCGTCTTTTAGGATAGCGAGGGCGTCCTCGCGCAAGATATCTGCCATCAAACCAAAGCTCTCAGCCATCGGTGACGTTTTGCGCCAAATCAGAGAAACCCGCCGTTTTACGCTCTTGTCTTTTAACGGGCGCAGCACGAGATCCGGATCGCGGCGTGCTTCTGACAAAGCGTAGATCGCGGGTAAGATCGCCACGCCTGCACCAGTCGCCGCCATATGCCGGATGGCATCGAGGCTCGTTCCTGTGAACACAGAGCTGACATCGGCGCCGGTTCGCGAGGCGAGATCCCGAACAGAGGCGCTTAGACGGTGGCTTTGCCCAACGCTGAGGATTTCGCTGCCTTGTAGGGCAGACGGGTCTAAGGGACCCGTGCCAGCCAAGGCATCATCCGGCGCAGCGCACACCCAAAGATGCTCTTCAAACAGCAATTCGCTGGCGAGATCTTTGTGATCTTCCGGTGTCGAGATGATGCAGTCGAGCGTTCCATCCAGCAATTGCGTGTTCAGCCGGTCGGTCCAATGCTCTTCGACGAGCAATCGAAGTTGCGGGTAGCTGCGGTGCAGGTCTTTTACGACCGGCGGTAACAGATAGGGACCGACCGAAGGGAGGACGCCAAGGCGAATGCGTCCGGAAAGCGCATTGTCTCCGGTTTTCATCGACGCCTTCAGATCTTCCACGTCTCGCAGGATCAAGCGCGCGCGGCGCACGAACTCCTCTCCGTGTGGGGTCATAAGTGCGCCGTTGCGACCGCGTTCAAAAAGCTGGATCCCGAGCTGTTGTTCA
This sequence comes from Pseudomonadota bacterium, assembly GCA_038526925.1. GTDB lineage: Bacteria > Pseudomonadota > Alphaproteobacteria > Caulobacterales > Hyphomonadaceae > Henriciella. The sequence goes on along the minus strand of JBCBGJ010000379.1, from coordinate 946 downwards.
ACATCAGCGATTTGAGATGAGAGGCTGGGCTGGCTTACGTGCAAGCGTTTTGCGGCCTCGTGGAACCGGCCTGTTTCGGAAACCGCAACAATGTACTGAAGCTGCCTGAGTGTGGGCCGCATTATTGGTAGCCTTTATCTATCGATACGGAAGTTTCTTTAGATTTGAATTATCACCGGCGTCAACCCAATTCGGAGTCATCACAACAAGAAGGATACGATCATGTTTCGTACTCAACCAAGTGTTTCTTCCCAAGCGAGCGAGCTTAACGCGACCTTTGTTCCGGCTGAGCTTGCGGTCAATGAAGTCCATGACGCAGACAGTTTTGTCACGCCAGAGCCAACGCCAAAGCATGAGTCTCGGCGTGGTTGGCGGCGCCGCCGGATCAAGCGTGGCAAGAGCTAGAGCGTCTGATGCCAGAAACAGATCGCTGGGAAAATGAAGGCGGGCGTGTCTATCACGGCAAAACGGAGGCGCGTTTAAAGGCGCTCGTTCACCGCCATTTCAGGCTCGACAGAGCCCTTGATGAAGCTCTTGCTCAGCCGCATGGAAGACAAACCACCAGTCTTCGACATGTTCGCCTCCGGCGAAGTCGCCCTTCAGCTAGGTTATTTGGAAGAGCGCCTGTCAGGTCGCGAGTTCGTCATGGGCGATCGTTTCACAGCCCCAGATATTGGCACAACCTATATCGCCCAAATGGCAGAACGGCTTGGCGAGATCGGACCTTTTCCAAATCTTGCCTCCTATCTCGCCCGAAATACAGCAAGACCCGCCTTTCAGCGGGCCTTGGAAAAAACCGGCGGCTAACCCGATATTTGGGTCATCTCATCCTTGAGAAAGAGCTTTTCGCGTCGCAGTCTCTGCAATTCAATTGAGCAGGGATTGGGGCGGCTGAGCTCTTTATCCAGAGCTCGTTCACCGCCATTTCAGGCTCGACAGAGCTCTG
>JBCBGJ010000378.1:0-2961 GCA_038526925.1 Pseudomonadota bacterium | reverse complement strand
CTTCCACACGTTGGGCTTCAGCCCTGTGCAGTTGGCCTACCTGTTCGTGCTCTATGAGATTGCGGGTATGGTGACCAACCTCTGTGCGGGGTGGATCGCGGCCCGCTTCGGGTTGACCTCTACGCTCTATGCGGGCCTTGGCATTCAGGTCTTAGCTTTGCTGGCGTTGGCACAGCTTGACCCGACCTGGGCTATCGGTGTTTCCGTAGCCTACGTTGTGGTCGTCCAGGGCGCCAGTGGCGTAGCCAAAGACCTTGCAAAGATGTCGTCCAAATCCGCCGTCAAACTATTGGCTCCGTCTGAGGATGGCGGGCTGTTCCGCTGGGTGGCGCTGCTCACGGGTTCCAAGAATGCAGTAAAGGGCCTTGGCTTCCTGTTGGGGGCCGCGCTGCTGGCGACGCTCGGTTTTGTCTGGGCTGTCCTCGGGATGGCAGCAATCCTCGCTGTCATTCTGATTGCCGTGTTGATTGCGATGCCGTCGGGTCTGCCGAAGGGTCGAAGTGGTGCGAAGTTCTCGGAGGTCTTTTCGAAATCGGCGAACGTGAACTGGCTCTCATTGGCACGTGTGTTTCTGTTCGGAGCGCGGGACGTCTGGTTCGTCGTTGGGATCCCGATCTACTTCTATGCGGTGCTGTCCGACGGATCCGTTTCCGGTAACCGCACCGCCTTCTTCATGATCGGGACGTTCATGGCGGTTTGGGTGATCCTCTACGGCTTCATGCAAGCGTCGGCCCCACGCATTTTACGTGCGTCATCACGGTCAGAAAGCGATTTGGTGTATGCCGCAAAGGGTTGGGCATGGACCCTTTCAGCGATCCCTGCAGCTCTGACGGTTGCGGCCCTGGCATCTGATGGTCCTCAGACGTGGCTGACCATCACACTTATTGCGGGCCTACTGATCTTTGGCGCGATCTTCGCGATTAACTCCGCCCTCCATTCCTATCTGATCCTTGCCTTCACGAAGGCAGAGCGGGTCACCATGGATGTTGGGTTCTACTATATGGCCAACGCTGGAGGGCGGTTGGCAGGAACCGTCCTCTCCGGTGCGACGTATCAGCTTGGAGGTCTAACCCTGATGCTTGGGACAGCGACGTTTATGGTGGGAGGCGCGGCGCTCGCTGCCGGTCGTCTGCGGAGTGATCTTCAAACATCGACCACTTAACCTGCTCTAACGTGAAAGCAGCCATTGACGCAGCAGCAGCGAACGACCGGTGTTTGATTAGCTTCGAGCACTTAGGCCGACACGGACGAATGCCAACGCTGTCTTTGTTGCCGCTAGTAGTTCACCTGCTCAAAGCCGTAGTTCCCTTCATAGTCACGCCAGTCGACGAAGACAGAACGGTGATAGATGCCGGGGCAGTTCTGGCCCCAGCGTTCGAGGCCGATATGGGCGGAGGGTAGGGCGCTGATGGAAGACCTCTGCCAGGCGAAATCGCCTTGGGTTCCGTATGTGCCGAGGACCACGGTGGCGCTACGGTTGCAGTCGCCGTCGCGTCCGGATTCATGCTGTCGCGCATACCGGACATCGAAGACTCGGATGGATCGCACGAAGTTGAACTCAGGTCCGCTGATATCGATGTCCGCGCGATCTTGAATGAGCCGAAGGGCCTGGTCGGCAGGAACGAAGTCACTAGGTGTTTCTGGAATGCGCCAAGCAGCCATAATTGGATCAGCGGTATCGCGCGCTGGAAAGGATTGTCGCGGTCCAGTGCTGTTCTTCTGGAAGAACGCTTCAAAGATGCGGTCTACACTGTTTGCTGCTGGAGCTGTCTCAAAGGACGCGCCCATAGGACAGCGCCAGATTTGAAGCGGGGGTTCCACTGGCAAAGGCGTAATGCGTCGGATGAATTCGGCGCGCGCTCGTGCGCAAGGGACGGAAGCAGGCCAGCCGCCAGACAAGCACAGGAGGATCGCGCAATCGATCGGGTATGTCTGCGCTCGGGCGGACATAGGCAGCGAGAGACCTGTCACAGTTAGAGCGACTGCGACCGAGGGGAGGAGCTTCTTAAGTAGATGACACATGCTGTGGGCCCTCTGTGATAGGGTCAGCATACAAACGAAAATATACTATCGCAACATTAAGTATATTTTCGCATAATCAGGTTTATGTTAATTCACTGAGTTGATGAACTCGGAAATCAGTTTCAAACCCACCCTGTCTTTTGTGGCGATCAAATGGGTCTCATGTTTCTGCGGCATCTCGCGGATCGGAATTTCCGTTACAGACTTTTTGATCAGACTACTGTTGCACAGGAACACCGCGACGCCGATACCCTGCAAAACAGCCTCGTACATCAGAGGGAAAGTCGCCATCGTTACCGTTCGTTCGAGCGCAACGGCGTGGGTCCGACAGGCGTTCTCAAGCAACTTCCTTGTCAAGGATCCTCTTTCCGGAATAATGACCGTTTCTTCCTGTAAGTCTTTGAGAGATACCGATGCCTGCGCGCTCAGAGGGTGTTCATTTGGACAGTAAACAACATATTCGGCGCTCTCTATGTGAATGCGCTCCCACGCGTCAGACACGGGTGCATCCGTGATCAAACCTACATCGGCCAGTCTGTTGCGGAGCATATTCGTCGCGGTCGACCAGTCATAAAGGCCGAAGTTCACCTGGATGTTCGGAAAGCGTTGCCTGAAGGTCCCGATAATCCTGAGCGCCGGTTGCGGCGCGTTGCCAATGACGTTCAAGCGCCCGTTTTTCATGGCATTGAAACCTTCAAGACGCTCTGAAACCTCGACGTCCAAAGACACCATGCGGTCAGCGAGATCATAAAACTCTTGCCCTGTGGGCGTTAGCTCCACCCCGTCTCTGCCGCGGCGCAACAGAATCGTGCCGACGGTCTTTTCCAGATTGCCAATATGCTGGGTGATCGTGGATTGCGTCACGCCCATGCGGGCCGCCGCAGCGGAAAAGCTACCCTCGCGGACAACATAGGCGAAGGCGATGAACTGATGGGGTCT
>JBCBGJ010000377.1:0-2961 GCA_038526925.1 Pseudomonadota bacterium | reverse complement strand
TTAGTCGCCGCCGCCCATTCCGCCACCCATGCAAGAGTTGCAGCCGCGGCCGCGATGGCGTTTTTTGCCACCTCCGCGACTGCGGAAGGTGAAGCTTGAGGCTGAGTGCGAGAGCACGCCGGAGAAACTGCGGCTGCCACCGATGATGATCGCGCCGCCGCCACCACCATAGAAGCCGCCATCAACGCCGCTGCCGACGCCGCCATTAAAGCTTGCAAGGTCGAGCTGCACGTCTGAGCTGCGGGCGGCGCGCTGAACCGTGCGTACCGTTCGAGTTGGCTGCTGCACGACACGCCGTGTGACCGGCGCGGAGCGATGGGTGACCGTTCGCTTCGTCACGACCGGTGGGTGCTCTTTTACAATTGTTCGCGTGTGCGTCCCGCAGCAGGGTTGATGCGACGTTGGTTTATGAACGTGTTTCACTTGCTTCGGAGCAGGCTGAGCTGGCCGCGCAGGACAAGACCAGGCTTTGCCGTCTTCGATCAGGTAGCAGCCCGGCTCTGGAGGCGTCGGTTGATGGGCAACCACTGGCGTGGGGCCGCGATTGATGCGCTTGCCGGGTGTGCCATCTGCGAGCGCGGGCGCGGCAAACAGGGCGGCAACGGCCAGGGGCGCGAACAATTTGTTCCAAATCGACATGCTTTTCGCCTCCTAAGCGAATCTCTCGAGCCTGCGTGAGATTTCTCCGCAAGCCTTGCGCCATAGAGTAAACCTGCCCCTTAAAATTTATGCAATCAGCTTAACCTCTCGCGCGAGTTGTGCTCGCCTTTCAGGACACCCGGTATAGGAAAAACCTTTAAGGGGTAGCGCTATTATTGATTGGATAAATATGACTGGTCGCGGTAGGTCGGTCACATAGTTGAGTACCCATACCCAACGCAAAAATTATATACTGATAGGAGACTCTATGGCTGACGATATGAAATGCCCTGTACATGGCGGCTTTAAGACCGGCGAAGTTGCTAATAAATCTTGGTGGCCAGAGCAGCTGAACCTCAAAATCCTCAACCAGAATTCACCTCAGGTGACCCCGCTGGAAGATGATTTTGATTATGTCGAGGCGTTCAAATCGCTCGATTATGATGCGTTGAAAAAAGATCTCGCTGCGCTGGTCACAGACAGCCAAGACTGGTGGCCTGCTGACTATGGCAACTATACTGGCTTCTTCGTCCGTATGGCGTGGCACAGTGCTGGTACATACCGCACCTATGACGGTCGCGGCGGCGCCAATTCGGGGTCACAGCGTTTTGCGCCTCTGAACAGCTGGCCTGACAATGGCAACCTGGACAAAGCGCGTCGTCTGCTTTGGCCGATCAAGCAAAAGTATGGCAACAAGATCTCTTGGGCTGACCTTATGATCCTCGCCGCCAATGTTGGTATGGAAGTGGGCGGTCTGAAGACCTTTGGCTTCTCTGGTGGCCGCGCCGATTGGTTCGAGCCAGAAGAAGACATTTACTGGGGCCCAGAAGCCGATTGGCTGCTCGCTTCAGGCAATGATAAGAGCCGCTATGCCGGTCAGCGCGATTACAAAGCTTCTGACGCAGACGCTTACAAGCTCGACACGCCGCTCGGCGCTGTGATGATGGGTTTGATCTACGTTAACCCAGAAGGCCCAGACGCAGTTCCAGATCCGATCGCGGAAGCCCACGATATCCGTGTCACTTTTGCGCGTATGGCGATGAATGACGAAGAAACGGTCGCGCTCGTCGCGGGTGGTCACACGTTTGGTAAAGGCCACGGTGCAGGTCCAGAAGAGCTCGTGGGTACAGAGCCAGAAGGCGCCCCGATGCAGAATATGGGCTTTGGCTGGATGAACAGCCACAAGTCCGGCAAAGGCGACGACACCACAACAGCTGGTTTTGAAGGCCCTTGGACACCGACCCCAGACACATGGGACATGACCTATTTCGAAAACCTCCTCAAATATGAGTGGGAGAAGGTCACAAGCCCAGCCGGACACGTTCAGTGGCAGCCTGTTGCTGGACAAGGCGCGCCAGAAGCTCCGATGGCACATGACCCATCGAAGACTCAGCCGCTGATGATGACGACTGCGGACATGTCTCTGAAAATGTTCCCGGATTACGCTAAGATTTCAGCAGACTTCCTGGCCAACCCAGACAAGTTCGCTGACGCTTATGCCCGAGCATGGTTCAAACTGACTCACCGCGATATGGGCCCGAAAGCCCGTTATGTCGGTCCAGAAGTGCCAGCTGAAGATCTGATCTGGCAGGATCCAATTCCAGCGCCAGAAGGTCCATCGGTCACCGATGCTGACATCGCTGAGCTGAAGACGGTTATCTTGGCTTCTGGTCTTTCTGTGTCGCAGCTTGTGAACACGGCCTGGGCGTCTGCTTCAACCTTCCGCGACTCAGACAAGCGCGGCGGCGCAAACGGTGCACGTATCCGCCTCGCTCCGCAAAAAGACTGGGACATCAATGTTTCATCTGGTGTGCCTGCGGTCATCGCGAAGCTTGAAGAGATTCAAGGCGAGTTCAATGCGAGCGGCAACAAAATCTCTATGGCTGACCTCATCGTCCTCGGCGGTTGCGCAGCGATTGAGAAAGCCTCCGGCGCGAGCGTTCCATTCACACCTGGTCGCGGCGACGCGACACAAGAGTGGACAGATGCTGACTCGTTTGAAGCGCTGGAGCCAAAAATTGATGGCTTCCGGAACTATGACAAGTCTGAGGATCCACGTTCGACGGAAACTATGCTGGTCGACAAAGCTGCGCTTCTCAAGCTCTCAGCCCCTGAGATGGCGGTTCTGGTTGGCGGTCTTCGTGTCCTCGGCGCGAACGCTGCAGGCTCAACGCACGGTGTCCTGACTGATAATGTCGGCACACTGAGCAATGACTTCTTCCTCAACCTGCTCGACATGAGCAATGAGTGGTCAGCGGATGCCAGCGGCGAGCTGTTCGAAGGCAAAGATCGCGCAACCGGCGCTGTGAAGTTCACAGGGAC